>NZ_JAVRFL010000019.1:0-127666 GCF_031845925.1 Micromonospora reichwaldensis
CTGGCCGGGCGCCGCCGGCTGGTGGCCGGCGGGGGGGGGGGCGCCGCTCGGGGCCGGTCAGCCCTTCACCGCGCCGGTGATCACACCCTTGGTGAAGTGCCGCTGCACGAACGGGTAGACGATCACCGCCGGCACGACGGTCACCATCACCACCGCCATCTTCACCGCCAGGGTCGGCGGATACGCGCTGATGCCCGGCAGGCTCACCGCGGCCCCGGACACGTTCGGCGACTGCCCGGCGAGGATGTAGCTCTGCAACACCCGCTGGATCGGGAACTTGTCGTTGTCGTCGATGTAGAGCACCGCGTTGAAGTAGGCGTTCCAGTAGCCGACGGCGTAGAAGAGACCGACGACGGCGATCACCGCCCTGGACAGCGGCAGCACGATGCGCCACAGGATGCGGAACTCCCCCGCGCCGTCTATGCGGGCGCTGTCGAGCAGCTCACCGGGGACGTTCATGAAGAACGCCCGGATCACCACCAGATTGAACACGCTGATCGCGCTGGGCAGGATCAGCGACCAGATGCTGTCCTTGAGCCCCAGGCCGGTGACCACGAGGTAGCTGGGCACCAGGCCGGGAAAGATCAGGAAGGTCAGCAGGAAGAAGAAGAGCAACCCCCGGTGCCCCACCGACCCGGGCCGGGACAGCCCGTACGCGGCGAGGACGGTGAGCACCAGGCTCACGGTCGTGCCGAGGACGGTGACGAGGGTGCTGATCCACACGGCCTGGGTGATCTGCCCGCCGCTGAAGATGGTGATGTACGCCGACGGGTCGATCTCGCGGGGCACCATCACCATCCCGCCGGCCTCGTCGATCGTGCTGCGCGAGGCGAGGCTGGTCACCAGCACCGCCCACATGGGCACGAGCACGGCCGCGACGAGCGCCGTGAGCACCGCGCCCTTGGCCAGCGTGCCCAGCGGCGAGGGCGGTTCCTCCCAGGCGGGTCGCTGGGACCGCCGCCGCCTGGGCAGCGGATCGGGCGTCGGGCGCGCCGGCACGGGGCCGACGCCACTGAGCTGCGCGGTCATGGCTTCGCGTACACCCCCTGCTCGCCGAAGCGGTGCGCCACCTTGTTGGCGGTGAGGATGAGGATCAGCCCCACCACTGCCTTGAACAGGCCGGCGGCGGCGCCGAGACCCCACTGCTGGGTGCTGATGGCCTGGTAGTAGACGAACGTGTCCAGCACCTCGGCGGCCTCCCGACCGACCGCCTCGCGTTGCAGGATGAACTGCTCGAAGCCGACCGACAGCGCGTCGCCCAGCCGCATGATGAGCAGCAGCACGATCACCGGACGCAGGCCCGGCAGGGTGATGTGCCACAGCCGCCGCCACCGGCCGGCCCCGTCGGCGGCCGCCGCCTCGTACAGGTTGGGGTCGATCGCGGACAGCGCGGCCAGGAACACGATCGCGCCCCAGCCGACGTCCTTCCACACCGACTCGGCGGTGACCAGGACGATGAACGTGTCCGGGTTGGTCATGACGTTCCACGGTTGCAGCCCGGCCTCGCGCATCTCCTGGGCCAGCAGCCCAGCGCCGCCGAGCATCTGCACGAAGAACGTGACCACCAGCACCCAGCTGAAGAAGTGCGGCAGGTAGACGACGCTCTGCACGAAGCCCCGCACCCGCCCCGAGACCAGGCTGTGGAGCAGGATCGCCAACATGATCGGTAGCGGGAAGAAGAAGACGAGCTGGAACGCGGTGATGGTCAGGGTGTTGCGCACCGCGTCCCAGAACAGCGGGTCGCCGAAGAGCGCCTCGAAGTTGCCGAAGCCGATCCACTCGCTGTAGAGGAACGCCTCGAGGGGGTCGTCGCCGACGAACGGGTTGTAGTCCTGGAAGGCGATGACGTTGCCCAGCGTCGGCACGTAGTGGAAGACCAGCAACAGGCACGCGGCAGGCGCCGTCATGACCAGCAGCGGCCAGTCCCGGCGCAGCCGGTCCCGCAGGGTACGCCGGGGCCGGACGGGCGGCGTACGACCGGCGTCCCGGCCCCGACGGCCGGGCCGGGCGGGGCGGGGGTCCGCCGGCGCGTCGACCGTGCCGGCGGTGCCCGGGCCGCTCATCGGCCGTTGTCGGCGAGCGCCTTCTCGTGGAATGCGCGCCCCTCCTCACCGCCGGAGGCGAGGAACTCCTTCGTCACCTGGTCGAGGTCGCTGATCGGGCGACGACCACGCAGGATGTCGCGGATCTTGTCCTCCGTCGGCTGGAGGATCTTCGACCAGTTGGCCGGCAGTTCCAGCTTGATCCCGGCGAACAGGTCCTTCTCCAGCAGGCCGATGTTCTTCCTGTAGTAGTCCAGGTACTGCTGGACGTAGTTCGGGGTGTCGCTGCTCTTCACCTTCACCGGGACCCGGCAGAAGTTGTACTGGCCGCCCAGCTCCTTGCGGCCGAGGTCGCTGGGCAGCGGGCTGCCGTCGGGGCCCCGGGTGAAGTGCTTGCCCTCCACGCCGTACTCGCGCAGCTCGAACTCGCGGCTGCCGAACGGCGCGGCGCACCAGTTGAGCACCCGCAGCAGCTCGTCGACCCGCTCCGCGCCGGCGCCCTTCTTCACGAAGGTGAAGAAGATCGGCTTCTCGCTGCCCCAGATGACCGGCTGGGCGCCGGCCACGCCGAACACCGGCAGCGGCTGCATGTCGAAGCTCGGCAGGACCTTGGACTGCTCGCCCTGCAGGCCCTGCCACGCGCCGAGCCCGTCCTGGAACATCACGATCTTGCCGGCCTTGAAGAGCTGCTTCTCGTCGGCGCCCTTGCTGGCCACCGTGTCGGGGTGCACCAGCCCCTCGGCGAAGAGCTTCGCGGTGAACTCCAGGGCCGCGCGGAAGGCCGGGTTCTCGAACTTGTGCTCCAGGCCGCCGTCGGCCTTCTTACGCCAGTACTGCTGGCAGCCGAAAAGCTGCTGCACCGAGTCGAAGATGCTGCCGAACGCCCACACCCCCTTGCCCGGGTCGGTGAGCTTCCTGCCCAGCTCGTGCAGCTCCTCCGGCGAGGTGGGCGCGGTCAGGCCGGCCTTGTCGAACAGGTCCTTGCGGTGGAACAGCGCCCACGCGAACACCCCGTCGGTGGGGTACGGCACGGCGTAGAGCCGGCCGGCCCAGACCGAGTACTCCCACGCGCCGGTGGGCAGTGCGGAGAGGTACGGGTACTTCGCGGCGCTGTCGCCCTTGAGGTGGTCGGTGAGGTCCTCGAACAGCGCCTTGACGGCGTCGGAGAACCGGGCGACCTTGTCGACCTCCCAGTTGGGGACCATGAGCAGGTCGGGCACGTCGCGGGCGCCGAGCATCGCGTTGAGCTTGTCGGCGTATGTCGTGCCGTCCTGCAGGCTCGGGTCCAGGTCCACGCCCAGCTTGGCGTTGACCGCCGCCAGGTAGGAGTTGCGGCCCAGCGTCGGCGGGGTGGGCCCCCACCACGGGCTCATGCTGCGGATCGCCGGGCCGCCCCGGCCGGGCTGCTCGGTGACGGCGTCGACCAGGCTGCGGGGGTAGCTGAGGTAGCCGTCGGGGATCGGCCCCTCCCCGACGATGTCGGGCTTGAGCAGGTCGGCCGGCTTGTGGGTGGGCAGCACCGACCGGATCGCGTCGGCCTGCGTGGCGCTGCCCTTGCTCCCGGCCTCCTTGCTGCAACCGGCCAGGGTGGCGCCGCCCATCGTCGTGGCGGCGCCGAGGCCGAGCAGGCGCAGCAGGGACCGTCGGTCGGTGGATACGCCCGGCAGGGACGGCTTCACGGCGCACTCCCTTCGTCTTCGGTGGCGGTTTCGCGGACCGCGCGGATCCGGCTAGAATTAGTTGGGGTTCTAGCCGAACAAACTAATCGACGGTGATCCGTCCCACAAGACAGCGGCACCCGCCACGTACGCGATGATGGGACGCGCGGCACCACCGGGATCGCGCACCGTCGCCCAGGGAGCGGACAAATCGTGATCAGCAGCCACAGCGAACCGCGGCCGAGCGACCTCGGCGACGTCCGTACGGCCAACCGGGCCGTCGTGCTGCGGCACGTCCGCCGCCACGCCCCCTGCTCCCGGGCCGACATCGCGGCGCACACCGGCCTGAACAAGGCCACCGTGTCCAGCCTGGTCGGCGAGCTGATCGAACGGCGGCTGCTGCGCGAGACCGGCCTGACCGAGAACCGGGTCGGGCGCCCCGCGACCATGCTCGTCCTCGACGGCGCCCCGTACGCGGCCCTGGGCATGCAGATCGCCGCCGACGAACTGGTGGTGGTGGCCGTCGACCTGGCTGGCACCCGGCTGCTCACCTGGCGGCGTGCCTTCGCCGCGCCGACCTCCTCCCCCGCCGAGACGGTCCGCGCGCTGGCGGCCCTGGCCCGGCGGGCGATCACCCGGCTGACCGGGCAGGACCGCCGCGTGCTCGGCCTGACCGTGGGCGTGCCCGGCCTCGTCGACGCCGACGGCGCCGTTCCCCGGGCCACCGCGCTCGGCTGGCGGGAGGTGCCCCTCGCCGCCGACCTGCGCGCCGCACTGCGCGAGCCCGGTCTCACCGTCGACGTCGACACCGACGCCAATCTCGCCGTCCTCGCCGAGCACCGCCACGGCGCGTACGCCGGGACCGCCCACCTGGTCCACCTCACCGGCGGGGCCTCCGTCGGCGCGGGGATCGTCGCCGGCGGCCGGCTGCTGCGCGGCGGACGGGGATTCGCGGGCGAGATCGGGCACCTGACGCTCGACCCGGCCGGCCCCGCCTGCGGGTGCGGGCGGCGCGGCTGCCTGGTCGCGTACGCCGGACTGCCGGCGGTCGTCGGCCGCCTGCTGCCCGACACCCAGCAGGACGGGCCGGTCACCGACTTCCTGCCCGAGATCGAACGGATCCAGGCGCTGGCCCGCCAGGGCGACCCCGGCGTCCTGGCTGGACTGGCCGACGTCGGCTGCCGGCTCGGGCACGCCGCGTCCGTCCTGGCCAACCTGCTCAACCCGCAGGCCGTGGTGGTCGGCGGGCACTTCGCGACCCTGGCCCCGTGGCTGCTGCCGGCAGCCCGCACGGAGTTCGCCGCGCGGACCCACGCCCCGACGTCCGGCGGCTGCCTGCTCGACGCCTCCACCCTGGACTCGGCGGCCACCGCGCTCGGTGGCGCCACCGCCTCGCTCGCCGCCGTCGAGTCGGGTCGGCTCCCCGCGGCGTGACCCTTGGGGCCAGCGGGCCTTGACCGGACCGGCGCGGGGTGCCAACCTCGAACCGCCGCCCTGTGGCTCGGGCACCCGGGGCGGCATGTCTCGCGCAGTCGTCGAAGCGCTTCAACGCTTCCGGGCCGGCGGCCGCCACTCCCACCGCGACGCCGCTCACGCCACCGTTCGTCGAAGCGCTTCGACACGGTCATGACGCGGACCCACGGAAGGCGACCCGACCATGACCGACCACCCCGCCCCCTCCCCGCAAGCCCTCGTCGACGACCTGCTGGACCGGCTCACCCTGCCGGAGAAGCTCGGCCTGCTGCACCAGTGGCAGGCGCCCGTGCCCCGCCTCGGCCTACCCCCCTTCCGCACCGGCACCGAGGCGCTGCACGGGGTGGCCTGGCTCGGCAGGGCCACCGTCTTCCCGCAGGCGGTCGGGCTCGCCAGCAGCTGGAACCCCGAGCTGGTCCGGGCCGTCGGCGCCGCCGTCGGCGACGAGGTGCGCGCCAAGCACCACGCCGACCCCGAGCGTGTCGGCCTCAACGTCTGGGCGCCGGTGGTCAACCCGCTGCGCGACCCCCGCTGGGGACGCAACGAGGAGGGCTGGTCCGAGGACCCGTGGCTGACCGGCCGGCTCGCCACCGCGTACGCCCAGGGACTGCGCGGCGACCACCCGCAGCGGCTGCGTACGGCGCCGACGGTCAAGCACTTCCTCGCCTACAACAACGAGACCGACCGGGCCACCACCTCCAGCGACCTGTCCCCCCGGGTGCTGCACGAGTACGAGCTGCCCGCCTTCCGCGCCCCCCTCGCCGCCGGCGCGGCCGTCGCCGTGATGGCCTCCTACAACCTGGTCAACGGCGTGCCCGCGCACCTGAGCCCGCTCATCGAGAACGAACTGCGCCGCTGGACGCCCGAGGAACTGCTGATCGTCGGGGACGCCGGTGCGGTGACCAACATCGCCGGGGTGCAGGGCCACCTGCCCGACCACGTCAGCGGCTTCGCCGCCGCCCTGCGCGCCGGGATCGACAGCTTCACCGAGGACGACGCCGACAGCGCCCCGACCGTCGCGCGACTGACCGAGGCGCTGGACCGGGGGCTGATCACCGGGTCCGACGTGGACCGTGCCGTCCGGCGGATCCTCACCGTCCGGGTCCGCCTCGGCGACCTGGACCCGCCGCGCGACGACCCCTTCGCCGGCGTCGCGCCGGACGCCGTCGACCGCCCCGCGCACCGGGACCTGGCCCGCGAGGCCGCCCGCCAGTCGATCGTGCTGCTGCGCAACGACGGGCTGCTCCCGCTGACCGACGCGGGCCTGCGGGTGGCCGTGCTCGGCCCGCTGGCCGACGCCGTTCACGAGGACTGGTACAGCGGCACCCTGCCGTACGCGGTGACCGCGTACCAGGGCCTGGCCGAGCGACTGTCCACGGTCACCACCCACCCCGGCACCGACCGGATCGCGCTGCGCGTCGGCGGGCGCTACGTCGGCTGCCCCGACAGCCCCGACGGCGGCCCGCTCACCGTCGGCGCCGACGCCACCGGGTTCGACGTCGTCGACTGGGGACGCGACGTGGTGGCGCTGCGCGCCGCGGGCAACGGCCGGCACGTCGGAGCCGACGAGGCCGGCGCACTCGCCAACGACCGTCCGGGACCGGGCGGCTGGGTGGTACGCGAGACCTTCCGCTTCCACGACGGCCCCGACGGCACGGTGCTGCTGCACCACCTCGCCACCGACCGGTACGTCGCCGTCGACGCGGACGGGCGGCTGCGCGCCGACGCCCCGACCCCGGGCGACGCGACCCGCTTCACGGTCGAGCTGCTGGCCGACGGGGCCGCCGAGGCCGCCGCCCTGGCCGCCGAGGCCGACGTGGCGGTGGTGGCGCTGGGCAACCACCCGATGGTCAACGGCCGGGAGACCGAGGACCGCGTCGACCTGGCCCTGCCCACCGGCCAGGAGACGCTGCTGCGGGCGGTGCACGCCGCCAACCCGCGCAGCGTGCTGGTGGTGACCAGCAGCTACCCGTACGCCGTGGGCTGGGCCGGGACGCACCTGCCGGCGGTGCTCTGGTCGGCGCACGGCGGCCAGGAGCACGGCACCGCCCTGGGCGACGTGCTGCTGGGCGACGCCGAGCCCGGCGGCCGGCTCACCCAGACCTGGTACGCCGACGCCGCCGAACTGCCCGACCTGCTCGACTACGACGTGATCGGCTCCGACGCCACCTACCTGTACCACCGGGGCGACCCGCTGTACCCGTTCGGCCACGGGCTGAGCTACACCCGCTTCGAGTACGCCGGCCTGCGGTTGAGCGTCGACGAGGCCACCGCCGGCGAGGAGGTCGAGGTGAGCGTCGAGGTCACCAACGCCGGCGACCGCCCCGGCGAGGAGGTCGTGCAGCTCTACACGCGCCAGCGCCGCTCCCGCGTCAAGCAGCCGCTGCGCCAGCTGCGGGACTTCGCCCGGATCAGCCTCGCACCGGGGCAGCGGCAGGTGGTCCGGCTGCGGCTGCGTACCGCCGAGCTGAGCTGGTGGGACGAGACCCGGGGCCGGCGGGTGGTGGAGGACGCCACCCACACCGTCCTGGTCGGGCGCTCCGCGCGCGACGTGCGGCTGGTCGGCACCCTCGCCGTACGCGGCGACGAGGCGGCCCCCGACGGCCGGGCGGCCGTGCCGGCGTCGGGGCGGGCGCGGTGAGCGGGGCGCGGGGGCGCCCGACGCCCGGGCAGCCCACCATCACCGACGTCGCCCGGCACGCCGGGGTCGCGCTGAGCACCGTGTCGTACGTGCTCAGCGGCAAGCGCGCCATCTCCGAGGTCACCCGCAACCGGGTGCTGGCCAGCATCCGGTCGCTCGGCTACCACCCGCACGCCGGGGCACGGGCCCTGGCCAGCCGGCGGGCCAACGTGATCGCCCTGGTCCTGCCGCTGCGCGCGGGGATGCAGGTGCCCGTGGTGATGCAGTTCGCCATGGCCGTGGTCACCACCGCGCGCCGCTTCGACCACGACGTGCTGCTGGTCACCTCCGACGAGGGGCCCGCCGGCCTGCGGCGCGTCGCCGCCACCGCCCTGGTCGACGGCGTCCTGGTCATGGACGTGGAGCTGGACGACCCGCGGGTGCCGCTGCTGCGGGCGCTGGCCCGGCCCAGCGTGCTCATCGGCCTGCCCGCCGACGCCACCGGCCTGACCTGCGTTGACCTGGACTTCCACCGGGCCGGGTGGGCCTGCGTCGCGCACCTGGCCGGGCTGGGGCACCGGCGCGTGGCGCTGCTCGGCGCCCCCGCCGCCGTCTACGACCGGGGCACGGGCTTCGCGCACCGCACCCGCGCCGGCGTGGTCGAGGCCGCCGCCGGGCACGGCGTCGACGCGGTGGCGCTGCCCTGCGAGGAGGGCGCGGCGGCCGTCCGCCGCACCCTCGCCGACCTGCTGGAACGCCACCCCGACGTGTCGGGGCTGATCGTGCAGAACGAGGCCGCCGTGGACCCGGTGCTGGCCACGTTGCCCGCGCTGGGCCGGCGGGTGCCGCAGGACGTGTCGGTGGTCGCCGTCTGCCCCGACCGCTTCGCCGAGCAGGCCAGCCCGATGCTCACCGCCGTGCCCGTCCCCGCCGAGGAGATCGGCACGCAGGCCGTGTCGCTGCTCATGCGAAAGCTCGACGGCGAGGCGGTGCCGGAGGTCACCCTGCTGCCGCCCCGGCTGACGGTACGCGGCAGCACCGCCGCCCCCGCCCCGGCGGCGAGGGCCGGCCGGTGACGGCCGGGCCGTCCCCCGCCGCGCACCGCATCGTCGACACCGCCCCCGCCGGGCGCTGGGAGGACGCGTTCCTCTCCGGCAACGGCGAGGCCGGAATCATGGTGTACGGCCGGCCGCACGCCGAACGCATCATCGTCAACCACCACCGTTTCGTCCTGCCCAACGGCACCCGCGACGCCCGGCCCCCGCAACTGGCCGCCCTGCTGCCCCGCATCCGTGAGCTGATCCTCGCCGGCCGGCGCGCCGAGGCCAGCCGGCTGCTCGCCGGCGACGGCGTGCTGCGCTGGACGCAGTCGTTCCATCCCGGCTTCGCCCTCACCGTCGACGCCGTGGCACCCGGCCCCGTCGACGACTACCGGCGCCGCACCGAGTTCACCACCGGGGAGGTCGTCGTCGAGTGGGCGGGCGGGCGGCGGCGCTCGTTCGTCTCCCGGGCCGACGCGCTGGTGGTCACCCACGTCGACGCCGGCACCTGCGAGGTGGGCGTCACCGGGGACCTGCCGGGCCGGCCGGATCCGGTGCGCTACACCGTCGCCGCGTACCGCCGGGGGGATCTGGTCTTCCTGCGGGTGCGGGGCCGCTACCCCGACGCGGGTGGCGCGTACGGCTTCGAGGGGCTCACCCTGCTGCGCGGCGACGTGGCGGTCCTCGGCGACGACCGGGTGGCGGTACGCGGCCCGGCGCTGCTGACCACGGCGCTCGACCGCCCCGACACGCCGCCGTGGCGCACCGGCGAGCTGGAGGAGCGGCTGGCGGCCCACGCCGACGACGACTACGACACCCTGCTGGCCCGGCACGTCGTGCTGCACGGCCGCGCCTACGGGCGGGTGAGCCTGGACCTGCGGGTGCCGGACGCGCAGCGGCAACTGCCCGTGGGCGAGTTGCTCGCGGCGCAGGACGCCGACCCGGGCACGCTGCGGCCGGCCCTGCTGGAGCGGCTGTTCCACGCCGGCCGGTACCTGCTGCTCAGCTCCAGCGGTGTCCTGCCGCCCCGGCTGACCGGGCTGTGGCTCGGCTCGTGGGACGCCGCCTGGGCGGGCGACTTCACCACCGACGCCAACCTGAACCTGCAACTGGCCGGCGCGAACGTCGGCGCCCTGCCGGAGGTGACCGCGGCCCACGCCAACCTGGTACGCGGCCAGGTCGACGACTGGCGGCGCAACGCGCGGGCGATCTACGGGGCCCGGGGGCTGCTGGCGCCCAGCCGCACCGACGGCGAGCACGGCCACCTGTTCCACCTGCACGAGGACTGGCCCTTCGCCGCGTGGCTGCCCGGCGCGGACTGGCTGCTGCACCCGCTGCACGAGCAGCATGTGGTCACCGGTGCCCCCCTCGGGGAACTGGCCGGCTGGCTGGCGGAGGTGGCGGACTTCTTCGCGGACGTTCTCACCATCACCGACGAGGCGGGCACGGTGGTCGTGGTGCCGTCGTACTCGGCGGAGACCGGCCCGCACGACGAGCGGGGGCGGGCGGTGCACGTGGCGGTGAACGCCACGATGGACGTCGCCGCCGCCCGGCACGCCCTGCGTACCGCCGCCGAGGTGACCGGCTCGGACCGGTGGGCGGGGCTGCTGGGGCGGCTGCCCGCGTACCGGGTGGACGGGCGCGGGGCGCTGGCCGAGTGGGCATGGCCCGGCTACCACGGCGACGACGACCACCGCCACGTCAGCCACCTCTATCCGGTGTGGCCGCTCGACGAGATCAACCCGGACGACACCCCCGAGCTGGCCCGGGCCGCGCACCGGGCGCTGACGCTGCGCGGCGACGAGAACCTCTCCGCGCACGGCAGCCTGCACCGGGCGCTGGCCGCCGCCCGGCTGCACGACGGGGCCCTGACCGCCGCGAACCTGCTGAAGATCCTCGGCAACGACATGTTCTTCCGGTCCCTGATGAGCGCGCACAACCCGCACCTGGTGACGTACAACGCCGACGCCGCGCACGCCCTGCCGGCGGTGCTGATCGAGTCGCTGGTGCAGTCCCGCCCGGGGCTGCTGCGGCTGCTGCCGGCCGCGCTGCCGGGACTGGACGCGGGGGTGCTGCGCGGGGTGGCCTGCCGGGGCCGCGTCGGCGTCGAGGAGCTGTCCTGGTCGCCGGGGCGGGTGCGGGCCCGCCTGCTCTCCCCCGTCGCGCAGCGGATCAGCGTGCGCAGCCCGTACGGCGAACGGGACGTGGACCTGGCCACGGCGACGCCGGTCGAGGTGGCCTTCGACGCGCCGGACTGACAGCCGCGCCGGACTGCCGGGTCAGCCGGCGCGGTGGCGGCGCCGCATCCCGGCGGCCAGCGGCGCGGCGTCCAGGTCACCGGCGGCGAGCCGGGCTGAGACGGTACGGCGCACGAGCCGGTCGGCCAGCCTCGGCGCGTGCCGGGCGAGGGCCAGCTCGAGGCGTCCGCGCCTGGTGGTGGCCACGTCCCGGGGCGCCCGCCGGGCGGTGGCGGCGTGCAGGATCGCCGCGACCACCCCCGCCACCGGTTCCGGGCGGGACACCCCGTTCAGGGACAGGCCGGCGTCGGCGGTGCTGTCGTGGATCGGCGAGGCGACCATGCTCGGGTAGACGACGCTCACCCCGACGTGGCTGCCCACCTCGTGGCGCAGCGCGTCGGCGTAGGCGACCAGGGCCCGCTTGCTGACCCCGTACGCGGCGGCCAGCGGCAGCGGCAGCAGGGCCATCCGGCTGGCGACGAAGACCACCCGCCCCCGGGCGGCCTCCAGGGCGGGCAGCGCGGCGGCGGTGGTGCGCCAGGCGGCGAGCAGGTTCACCTCCAACTGCTGGCGCACCACCTCGTCGGGCGGCAGCTCGGCCGGGGCGGGCCCACCGACGCCGGCGTTGTTGACCAGCAGGTCCAGCCCGCCGAGGCGGTCCACGGCGGCGGCGACCGTGGGCGCCACGGCGGCCGGGTCGGTCAGGTCGCAGCCGAGCACCGGCACGCCCCCGCCGTCGCCCGGGTCGCGGTCGACGGCGACGGTGCCCGGCTGGCGGTCGATGCCGACGACCCGTGCCCCGGCGGCGGTGAACGCGGCGCACAGGTGCCGGCCGAAGGTGCCGCTGGCCCCGGTGACCAGCACCCGGCGACCCGCCAGCCCGCTCATGCCGAGGCTCCGTGGGCGCGGCGGGTGCCGGCGGCCAGTTCCCGCCGCAGCTCGGCCAGGTACGCGTCGAAGTCCACCCGCATGGCGGGCCGACGCTGCCCCCACCGGGCGGTGGCGGCGCGCAGCTCGGCGCGGCAGGCGGCGCGCTGCCGGTGCGGCTCGGGCAGCGCGTAGCGGCCGGACAGCTGCGCCGCGACCAGCTTGGCCTGCGCCTCTACCAGCGGGAACGCCGCACCGGTGGACTGCATCAGCCCGACGAACGCCAGCCCGGGCGCGTCGAGGTGGAACACGTGCCGGTACAGCGGCAGGGTGTCCGCCCCGTCGCCGAGCAGCGCCGGGTCGAGGAACGGGATCTCCACCCGGTAGCCGGTGCACCAGATCACCAGGTCGACCTCGTCGACGCGGCCGTCGGTGAAGGTGACCCGGTCGCCGTCGAAGCCGGCGATGCCGGGGCGGGGCTCGACCTCGCCGTGGGTCAGCCGGGACAGCAGCCCGTCCGACAGCGTCGGGTGGTCCTGGAGGAAGCCGTGCGCGGGGGCGGGCAGGCCGTAGCGGGTGGGCGCGCCGACGGTCGCGGCGAGCAGCCGCTGGGTGATGCGCTGGCGCAGCCGCCACGGCAACCGCCGGGCCAGGGCGCCGTTGAGGGTGTCCGACGGGCGGCCCAGGAGGTGTTTCGGCACCACCCAGACGCCCCGGCGCAGCGACAGCAGGGTGCGCCGGGCCGCGTACGACGCGTCCACGGCGATGTCCATGGCGGAGTTGCCGCCGCCGACGACCAGGACCCGCCGGCCGGCGAGCTGGTCGGGGCCCCGGTAGGCGTGGCTGTGCAGCTGCTCGGCGGTGCAGTCGCCCGGCTGGGCGGGGGTGGGCGGTTTCGGCACCCGGTTGTGGCCGTTGGCGACGACGACGGCGTCGACGGTGACCTCGACGCCGCCGTCGGGTCCGTCGGCGTGCACCGTCCACCGGCCGTCGCCGCCCCGCTCGACCCGGTCGACGGTGTGCCGCAGCCGCACCGCGTCGTGCAGCCCGAACCGGTCGGCGTAGTCGGTGAGCCAGCCGGCGACCCGGGCGTGGTCGGGGTAGTCCGGCCAGTGCGCCGGCATGGGGTGGTCGACGAACTGGGTGCGGGCCTTGCTCGTGTTCAGGTGCAGGGTCCGGTACGCGGGCGAGCCGGGCGCCCCGTACACCCAGAGGCCGCCGACCCGGTCGGCCGACTCGAAGCAGACGGCGGGCACGCCGACGTCGGCGAGCGCCTTGAGGGTGGCCAGTCCGGCCGCGCCCGCGCCGATGACCGCCACCCGGGGCTGCACACCCATCGCCGGCTCCTCCCCGTTAATCCAACGTGCGTTGGATAATGGCCCGGCACGGGCCGGCACGTCAAGGCGCGGCCGGCCCGTACAGTCCGTCGAGGAAGCGGTGCACGAAGGCGCGGAACTCCCGCCGCTCGCGCGCCTGCGACCCCCCGCCGGCGGCCAGGGCCACCACGTGCCCGTGCACCGCCCACACCAGGCTGCGCACCGTCACGTGCGGCGCCGGCTCGACCAGCGCCCCGGCCGCCGCGGCGGCGGTGAGCAGGTCGGCGACGAGCCGGTACAGCGGCGCCGCGTAGCGCTCGTCGAGCTCGGCGTGCCGCTGCGGCTCCAACCAGCGGCGCAGCCACAACGCGGTGGTCTCCGGCCGGTCCTCCAGGAAGTCCACGAACACGTCCACCAGGTCGTGCAGCGCCCGCCGGACCTCGCCCGGCCCGCTGTGCAGGGCCTGCCGGGCGCGCCCGGCCGCCGCCTCGAGCGCCTCCCGCTCGGCGGCGAAGACCCGCGCGAAGCAGGCGTCGTAGAGTTGCGCCTTCGTACCCGTGTGGTGCGAGACCGTGGCGACGTCGACGCCGGCGGCGGCCGCGACCTCCCGCAGCCCGACGGCGTCGAAGCCCCGCCGGGCGAACAGCGCGGTCGCGGCGGTGAGCACCACCTCCCGGGTCGGTCGGGTCTCCTCGCGGCGGGGCCGCCCGGGTCGACGGCGGGGCATGGTCATGGCCGCCATTCTGCCCCTACAATCCAGCATCCGTTGGATTGCGGGCGGGCGTGCCCGCCGAGGAGGCCGCCATGACCGGGCTCGACCAGCAGTCGGCCGGCACGGACACCACCACCGCCCTGCCCCGCGGGCCGTTGCTCGGCTTCGCCGCCGGCTCCCTCGGCATGGGCGTCTGGGTGACGGTGCCCGGCCTGCTGCTGCTCTACTTCCTCACCGACGTGCTGGCCGTCGCCCCCTGGCTGGCCGGCCTGGCACTGCTGCTGCCGAAGATCGCCGACGTGCTGCTGCACCCCTGGATCGGGCACCGCTGCGACGTCGAACAGGCCCGCCGGGGTGACCGGCGCCGGCTGCTGCTGCTCGGCTGCGCCCTCCCGCTGGCCTTCGCCACGCTCTTCGCCGTGCCCGGCGGGCTCACCGGCGCGCCGGCCGCCGCCTGGGTGGCGCTCGCCTTCGTCGCCGGCAACCTGCTCTTCGCCGCCTACCAGGTCCCCTACCTGGCCACCCCCGCCGACCTGCGGATCGGCTACCACGAGCGCACCCGGCTGATGGCCTTCCGGATGGTGGTGCTGACCCTCGGCATCCTCGTCTCCGGGCTGCTGGCACCCCTGCTGGCCGGCGGCGAGGACGCCACCCGGGCCGGCTACCAGCGGATGGGCGTGCTGCTGGCCGTCGGGATGCTGGCCGCCATGCTCGTCGGCGTGGCCGGCATCGCCCGGCTGCGCCGGGCCGCCGCCGCGACGTCCGCACCGCACGGCGGCGGCTGGCGGGCACTGGTCGTGGCGCTGCGCGACCGGCAGTTCCGTTGGCTGGTCGCCGCGTACCTGGCCATGTCCACCACCACCCACCTGGTCCTGGCCGCGGTGCCCTACTACGCCGAGTACGAGCTGGGCCGCCCCGCCCTGACCACCGTGCTGGTGGCCGCGTTCGTCGCCCCGGCGCTGCTGGTCACCCCGGCGTGGCTGGCGCTGGCCCGCCGGATCGGCAAGCAGCGGGCGCTGCTGGGCGCCCAGGGGGCCTTCGCGGCCGGCTCGCTGGTCCTCGCCGTCGGCCGTCCCGCCGGGCTGCCCGTGCTGGTGGCCGCCGTCGCGGTGCTCGGAGTCGCCTTCGCCGGCATGCAACTGCTGCCGTTCTCGATGGTGCCCGACGTGATCCGCGCCGGCGGCGGCGCCGCCGGCACCTACACCGGGGTCTGGACGGCCACCGAGGCCACCGGCGCGGCGCTGGGCCCGTGGGCGTACTCGCTGTGCCTGGCCGCGGGCGGGTTCGTCGCCTCCACCGCCGGCGAGGGCGTCACGCAGCCCGACGGCGCGCTGACCGCGATCCGCTGGGGCTTCGGGCTGCTGCCCGCGGCGGCGATGCTCGTCGCGCTGCTGCTGCAACGGCGCTACACCCTGGACCGCACGGCCCGCACCGCCGGCTGAGCAGCCCGGCCCGCCGGCACCGGCACCGCTTCGGTGCGGCCGGGCCCGGCAGTAGACTCCGCCCTCGATGGACGCCGAGCCCACCCCCGCCGAGACCCGCCCCTGCGCCCACTGCGGACGCCAGGTGCCGCAGCGCGTCGGCGCCGGCCGGCCGTTCCGCTACTGCCGCGACAACGACGGCGCCTGCCAGCGGGCCTCGCGCAACAGCCGGATGCGGCACCGCAACGCCCCCGGCCTGCCCGGTCAGGTGGCCCGCACCTGGGAGGCGGTCGACCGGCTGGAGCAGGTCGCGGAGACCCTCGCCGACGCCCTGCACGCCGAGCTGTCCCCGGTGGGAGTGGAACGCCAGCTCGCGCAGGCCCGCGCCGACGCGGCGACGCAGGTCGCGGCGGCCCAGACCGAACGCGACGACGCCCGCCGCGACGCCGAGGACGCCGCCGCGGCCGCCGTCCGGGCCCGCGAGGAGGCCCGGTCCGCCGCCGCCGAACGCGACGCCGCCCACGACGAGGCCCGGCGCGCCGCCGAGCGGGCCACGGCCGCCGTCGACCGCGCCGACCGGGCGGAGGCCGCCCGCGACGACGCCCGCCAGCAGGCCAGCGCCGCCGAGGCCCTGCGCACCCAGGCCGAACGCGACCGCGACACGGCCCGCCACGAGCTGCGTGCGCTACGCGTCGAGATCGACGCCGAACGCCGCCGCGGCACCGAACTCACCGGTGAACGCGACGCCGCCCGCGCCGACGCCGACCGGGCGACCCGCGCCGCCACCGAGGCCCTCGACCGTGCGCAGCGCCTGCACGCCGAGGCCGAGCAGGCCCGCGAGCGCGCCGGGCAGGCCCGCGCCGAGGCCGACGCCGCCCGCACGGCCGCCGCCGAGGCCGACGCGGCCCGGCAACGCGCCGAAGCCACGCACCGGGATGCCGAGGCCGCCCGGCGGCGCGCCGAGGCCACCGCCGAGCAGGCCCGCACGGAACTGGCCGCGCTCACCGGCCGGCACGACACGCTGCGCGCCGACCTGGCCGCCGCGCGCGAGGCCGCGAGCGCCGCCGAGGGCCGCGCCGCCGAGTTGGCCGTACGGCTGCGCGCCGCCGAGACCGACCGCGACGAGGCGCAGCGGCGGGCGGCCCAGCTCGCCGAGCAGGTCAGCCACCTCGCCGCCGCCCTGGCCCACCTGGGCCCCCGCGCGGCCGGCTGAACGGTCCGGTCATCCGCGCGCGGTGGCGGTGTAGCGGCGGGCCAGCCGCGCGAAGGCGTCCCTGAGCTCGGCCGGGCCGACGACCTCGATGTCGACGTCGAAGCGGCCGATGGTGGCGGCCAGGCCCACCCACGACCACGAACCCAGGACGAGCCGGCAGCGGTGCGGGCCGAGTTCCTCGACGAGCGCGTCGTGCAGGTACCCGGACACCACGGCGGCCGGCAGGTCGAGGATCACCTCGCCGCGGCAGGGCCAGCCGTCGGCGCCCCCGGAGCCCTGGAACCGGCTGGTCACGAAGGTCGCCACGTCACCCCCGGGCAGCTCACGCGGGGTGAACCGGGGCCCGGTGGGGGTACGCGGGCTGATCCGGTCGGCGCGGAAGGTCCGCCAGTCCCCGCGCTCGAGGTCCCACGCCACGAGGTACCAGCGTCCGCCCCACGTGACGAGGTGGTGCGGCTGCACCCGGCGCGGCGCGGGCAGCCCACCGTCGCCGTCGGCCTCCGGCGCGGTCACGGGGGTGTAGTCGAAGCGCAGCACCTCGCGGGCGTGCACGGCGGCGCCGAGCGCCATGAGCACGCCGCTGTCGACCTGCCGGGCCGCCCGCGTCGGGGACCGCTCGACGGCGGTGACCTGGAGGATGTCGATGCGGTGGCGCAGCCGGGCGGGCATGACCTGCCGGACCGTGTGCAGTGCGCGCGCCGCCGCCTCCTCGATGCCGGCGCCGGCGGTGGTGGCGCTCTGCAACGCGATGGCCAGGGCCACGGCCTGCTCGTCGTCGAACAGCAGCGGCGGCAGTTGCGCACCGGCGGCGAGGCGGTAGCCGCCGTCGGGTCCCTTGACGGCCGCGATGGGATAGCCGAGCTCGCGCAGCCGCTCGACGTCGCGCCGTACGGTGCGCGCGCTCACGTCCAGCCGCGCCGCCAGCAGCCCTCCCGGCCAGTCCCGGCGTGCCTGCAGCAGCGACAGCAACGCCAGCAGGCGCGCGGAAGTTTTCGGCATTCCCCCATGGTGCCCGCAGAAGCGGACACATCCTGTCCGCTTCGGCTGCGAACGTGGTCCCCGTGCCCACCGATGACGACACGAAGGACCAGAACGCCGTGACCGACACCGCCACCGCCACGCCCCCGTCGACCCTCGACCCCGAGCGGGCCGACCTGCTCGCCGCGCTCTCGACCGCCCGATCCGCCCTGACCGGCACCGTCCGCGGCCTCACCGACGAGCAGCTCGGCCAGCGCCCGACGGCCAGCACGCTGTGCCTGGGCGGGCTGGTCAAGCACGTCGCGGCCATGGAGCAGTCGTGGCTGCGCTTCGTGGTCGAAGGCCCCTCGGCCATGTCCTTCGCCCTGCCCGAGGGGGTCACCTGGGCCGACATCACGGCCGGCACGGCCCGCGAGGTGCCGCAGTGGCTCGTCGCGCACGAGGCCGGCTTCCGGATGCTGCCCGGCGACACCCTGGACGGGATCCTCGACCACTACGCGCAGGTCGCCGCCCGCACCGAGGAGACCGTCGCCGCCGTCGCCGACCTGTCGACGACGCACCCGCTGCCGCCGGCGCCGTGGCACGACGTGACGGCGGTGCTCAGCGTACGGGGGGTGCTGATGCACGTCATCGCCGAGACCGCCCAGCACGCCGGGCACGCCGACATCCTGCGCGAGAGCCTCGACGGGCAGCGGGCCACCTGAGCGCCCGGCGGGTCCCGGCCACCTGACCGGGACCCGCCTGACCCCGCCCCGCCGATCCGCAGGGAAGACGTGCACCCATGACCGTTCTCGACATCCGGGCGCTCAACCGCGCCACGCTGGCCCGGCAGTTGCTGCTCGACCGCGCCGACCTTCCGGTCCTCGACGCCGTCGCGCACCTGTGCGGCCTGCAGGCGCAGGAGCCACAGGAGCCGTTCGTCGGGCTCTGGTCCCGGGTACGCGGGTTCGACCCGGCGGCGCTGTCGGACCTGCTGACCGGCCGGCGCGTGGTGCG
Organism: Micromonospora reichwaldensis; assembly: GCF_031845925.1. Lineage (NCBI taxonomy): Bacteria > Bacillati > Actinomycetota > Actinomycetes > Micromonosporales > Micromonosporaceae > Micromonospora > Micromonospora reichwaldensis. Next base: position 18,574 of record NZ_JAVRFL010000019.1, read on the forward strand.
GATGCACCTCATGCGCCGCACCGTGCACCTCGTCACCGCCGACGACGCGCTGGCGTGGCGGGCCCGCCACGACGGCATGCTGCGCCAGCGCGTACTCGGGGTCTACCGCCGCGAACTCGCCGGCGTGGACCTCGACGAGCTCGCCACGGCGGGCCGGGCGGTGCTGGCCGACGGCGAGCCCCGCTCGATGACCGGGCTCGCGCGGGAGCTGGCCGACCGGTGGCCGGCACCGGGACCGAGGGCGCTGGGCGAGATGCTGCTCGCCCTCGTCGCGGTGGTGCAGCTGCCGCCGCGCGGGCTGTGGCGCACGACGGCGGGCGTACGCAACGTGCCGCTCTCCTCCTGGCTGGGCCGCGAGATCGACCCGCCGGCCCCGCCCGGGCGCGACCCGGTCGGCGAGGCGCTCATGCGGCGCTACCTGGCCGCCTTCGGTCCGGCCTCGACGGCCGACCTGCGCGCCTGGTCCGGCCTCGCCGGCCTGCCGGCGGCGGTGACCGCGATCCGCGACGAGCTGGTCGTCCTGCGCGACGAGCGCGGGCGGCGGCTGTGGGACCTGCCCGACGCGCCGCGCCCCGACGCCGACACGCCCGCGCCGGTGCGGTTCCTGCCGGCGTTCGACAACGCGCTGCTCGGCTACGACGACCGCAGCCGCATCGTCGACGACGCCCACCGCAACCTGTCGGTCGCCGGCGAGCGCGTCGTCCTGGTCGACGGCCGGGTCGCCGCCACCTGGAGCGTCGCAGCCGACACCGTGACCGTCGCCCCGCTGCGCCGCCTCTCCCGGGCAGAACGCGCCGCCGTGACCGAGGAGGGTGCGGCGTTGGCGTCGTTGCTCTGCGACAGCGACCGCGTACGCGTCGCCACGGACGCGCCCTGAGCACCACACCCGCGGACCCCGGGGCAGCGGGGCGGCCCGCCGCCGGGCCATGATGCCGGGGTGGGAAAGACATACGAGCGCATCGAGGGCCGGCTGCGCAGTTTCATCGAGGACCAGCCGCTGTTCTTCACCGCCACGGCACCGCTGTCGGGCGACGGCACCATCAACCTGTCCCCGAAGGGGCTGCGTGGCTCGTGGGCGGTCGTCGACGCGCACACCGTGGCCTACCTGGACTTCGCCGGCAGCAACGCCGAGACGATCGCGCACCTGCGGGAGAACGGGCGGATCACGCTCATGTGGTGCGCGTTCGACGGGCCGCCGAACATCGTGCGGGTGCACGGGCGCGGCGAGCCGGTGTTTCGTGACGATCCCCGCTGGGCGGAGCTGATGGGCCACTTCCCGGACATCGACACCAGCGTCCACGGCCTGCGGGCCATCATCGTCGTGCGCGCCGAACTGATCCGCGACACCTGCGGCTACGCGGTGCCATTCATGTCCTACGACGCCGACCGGGACCTGCACGGCCGGCGGTTCGCCCGGGAGGACGACGCGTCGCTGAGCGACTACTTCGCCGGCAAGGACCACGTGGCAAGCAGCATCGACGGGCTGCCGGGCCTGCCGCTGCCGCTGCCACCGACCCCGGCGACCTGAGCCGGCCGGCGCGTCACCGGCCGCCGCGACCTGCGCCGCTTCGGGGCGGCTACCATCGCCGGTGGCACAGCGGAAACCCTCCACCCGCCCGACCCGGCCCGGGGCGACCCCGCCGGGCGGCTGGCGTGGCCGGCTACCCTTGTGCAGGCTCGCCCGGTGTCCGGGCGGGAATGGCCCGGCGGGAACGGACCGTTACACCGAGAAGACCAGCACCACGAACGAGGGGAAGTCGATCATGGGCGAGCGTATGCTGCGTGGCAGCCGTCTGGGCGCGGTCAGCTACGAATCCGACCGCAACACGGAGCTCGCGCCGCGTCAGACCCGCGAGTACCTCTGCGCCAAGGGCCACCAGTTCGAGGTTCCGTTCGCCGTCGACGCCGAGGTCCCCACGACCTGGGAGTGCAAGTTCGACGGCAGCGTGGCCCGGCTGGTCGACGGCAACGAGCCGGAGCAGAAGAAGGCCAAGCCGCCGCGCACCCACTGGGACATGCTGCTGGAGCGGCGTTCCATCGCCGAGCTGGAGGACATCCTCGCCGAGCGGTTGCAGGAGGTCCGCACCCGCCGCGGCCGCGCCTGAGCCGCACGTCGACGACACGGCGCCCCGGGAGCATCGCTCCCGGGGCGCCGTCGTGTGCGCGTCAGCTCCGGCCGGGCTCGACGATCTCCCCCTCGATGGCGCGGCCTGCGTCGACGACGGTGGGCTCAGCAACCGGCTGCTGCGGCGCGCCCCGGCGCACCCGCACCCGGCGCGGCCCGAACAGGTCACCGGCGACCATCGACGACACCCGCCGCTCCGCGGCCCGCTGCACCCCGTTGCGGGCCAGCCGACGCACCGGCGGCACCAGCAACGACACCCCCACCAGGCCACTGAGCAGGCCCGGCATCGCCAGCAGCAACGCCCCGAGCAGCCCCACGAGACCGTCGGTGACCTGCCGGCCCGGCGGCTGACCCGCCTGCGCGGACGCCTTGAAGCCACGCCAGGCGCGCATCCCCTCCCGACGCAGCAGCACCAGCCCCAGCAGCGACACCGCGAACACCACCAGCAGCGCCGAGCCGAACCCGATCGCCCGCCCCACCACGACGAACACCGCCAGCTCCAGCAGCGTCGCCGCCAACAGGGCCAACGGCACAAACCTCAGTCCTCGGCGCATCTCACCCCATCCGCCATCAGCGGCGCCTGCGGCGGGGCCACCCCGCGCGGGCGCCAGCGCCCCATCCAGCATGACACGCCGCCGCTCAGGGCCACCGCACCTGACCGGTGGGGGTGCCGTGCAGGCCCCGCCGCACCGCCAGCCGCCGGTCCTGCACCCCCCACGCCGTGATCCGCCACAACGCCTCCGCCACGATCAGCGGGCTCATCTTGCTGCTGCCGCGCTCCCGCTCGGCGAACGTGATCGGCACCTCCACGATGCGCGCCCCGGACCGGTGCGCCAGCCGGGACAACTCCACCTGGAACGAGTACCCCTGCGAACAGACCGACGCCAGGTCGAATGCGTCCAGGGCCGCCAGCCGGTACACCCGGTAGCCGCCGGTGGCGTCGGACAGCGGCATGCCCAGCACCAGCCGCGCGTACAGGTTGCCGCAGCGCGACAACAGCAGCCGCCGCAGCGGCCAGTTCACCACCCGCGCCCCGGCGGTCCACCGGGAACCGATCACCACGTCGGCGTCGCGGGCGGCGGACAGCAACGCGGGCAGGTCCTCCGGGGCGTGCGAACCGTCGGCGTCCATCTCCACCACCGCGTCGAAGCCACGCTCGCGGGCCCACGCGAACCCCGCCAGGTAGGCCGCGCCGAGGCCCTGCTTGCCCTCGCGGTGCAGCACGTGCACCCGACGGTCGGCGCCGGCCAGGGCGTCGGCGAGCGCACCGGTGCCGTCGGGGCTGTCGTCGTCGGCGACCAGGATGTCCACCGCCGGCGCGGCGCGCCGCACCCGCGCCACGATCCGCGCCACGTTGTCGGCCTCGTTGTAGGTCGGGATCACCACGAGCACCCGACCCACCCCCGGATGACCGGTGTCCGTCCGGGTGCCGGTCGTCTCGCCCACCGTCGCTCCCCCTTCGCCGGCGTACCGGCTGGTGTCACCCGGCGCGCGGCCGGCGGCGCAGCACGCCCGCGCCGACCAGGGCCGCCACGGCCAGGGTGGCCAGCGCCACCTCCGGCCACAACCCGACCCGGGTGGCCAGGGTGCGCCCGTCGTCCAGCCGCAGCTGCCGCACCACGACCGCTCGGGTGTTGAACCCGGTGGCGTCGCTTACCCGCCCGTCCGGGGCAACGAACCCGGACACCCCGACCGTGGAGGCCATCAACGCCGGCCGGCCGTGCTCGACCGCCCGCAGCCGCACCATCGCCAACTGCTGGCGCGCCTCGGCCACGTCGAACGTGGCGTTGTTGGTCTGCACCACCAGCAGCTGCGCGCCGCCGACGACGGTGTCGCGCACCACCTCGTCGTAGGCGACCTCGAAGCAGATCACGTCGCCGAGCACCGCCGCCCCGGTGCGCAGCACCCCCGGCTCGCTGCCCGGCACGAAGTCGGCGCGGACCCGGTCGACCTGCTTGCTGACCATCCGGGCGAGATCACGCATCGGCACGTACTCGGCGAACGGCACCGGGTGCCGCTTCGTGTACAGCTGCTCCAGGTCCGGGCCGCTGCCGGGCCGCCACAGGATCCCCGCGTTGCGCACCTGCCCCTCCCCGGGGCCACGCAGCACCGCACCGACCAGGATCGGGGCGCCGACCGCGTCGGCGGCCTGCGAGATGCGCGCCCCGGCGTCGGTGTCGCGCAGCGGGTCGATGTCGCTGGAGTTCTCCGGCCACACCACCAGGTCGGGGCGGGGCCGCACGCCCGCGGACACCTGCCCGGCCAGCTCGATCGTGGCGTCGACGTGGTTGTTCAGCACCGCCTGCCGCTGGGCGTTGAAGTCCAGCCCGAGCCGCGGCACGTTGCCCTGCACGATCGCCACCGTGACCGCGGCGCCGCCCCCCACGCCCGACACCGGCACCAGCAGCCCCACGACGGGCACCGCGACCGACGCGGCGGCCAACCCGGCCACCGGCACCCACCAGCGCTGCGGGCCGCCCCACGGCCGCCACAGCGCCGCGACCAGCAGCCCGCCCGTCAACGCCACCGCGAACGTCACCAGCGGCGCGCCACCCCACGCGGCCAGCCGCAGCAGCGGCGAGTCGTCCTGGCTGAACGCCAGGCGCCCCCACGGGAACCCGCCGAACGGGGTGCGGTCACGCAGCGCCTCCTGCCCCACCCACAACACGCCGGTCACCAGCGGCCAACTCCACCGCACCCGCTCGACCAGCGGCGACACGTACGCGCCCGCCGCGCCCAGCAGCGCCAGGTAGCCGGCCTGCAACAGCGACAGCAACGCCCACGGCAGGTAGCCGGTGTGCAGGTTCGTCCAGCTCAGCAGAGGCGCGAACAACGCCACCCCGGTCAGGAGACCCAGCCCGGCGCCGGCGCGTACCCGACGCCCGTGCGTCGCCGCGGCCAGCAACGCCACGCCCAGCGGCGCGAGCGGCCACAGCCCGTACGGCGGGAACGCCGCCAGCAACGCCAACCCGGCGAGCACCGCCATCGGCACGGCCACCCGCAGCGGCAGCGCACGCCGCGCCACCCCGGACTTCCCCGCCCCCACGGCGCCCGGCTGGCTGCTGTCCCCGGCCGGCGCCGGCACGTTGCCCACGATCACGGGCCGAAGGCTACCCGCCCACGCGTTCCCGCCCCGCCCGGCGCCGCACCCGACACCCCGTCGCGGCGCGTACGGGCGATTCCTCCCCCGCAGGGGGCCGCCGACACAAATCGGGGCGCGGCTCACGCCGCGCCCCGATGCTCCCAGGCCCTTCCCGGCCGGTGGGGCGAGAATGAGCTGCGCCGACCTTCGGACCGACCCGACGCGGACTGGCTGCCCCCGCCTGGCCGTTGTCTACTGGCCGTGCACCTCACCCTGCCCGTACACCGGTAACCGCGGCCGGTTCGCGCCGCCCCGCCGACCCCCGCCCGCTGGACCTGGCCGCCGCGACGCACTGCTCACATGTCGCTCGGCCAGCGGACGAAGGGACGAAGCGAACAACAGCCGCTTCCCGTAGTAGGACTCAAAGACGGTACGGCGTGGACCCCCGCCGCTGTCAACCCACCCGGGCCTGTCGTGTGATGCACCACGGCGTGTCGCGTCGGCGAGTCTCAATCCGTCGCGAGGTGCCGGCGCAGCAACGCCCCCGCCGCCGCCGGATGCTCGTCGGCCAGCAGCCCACCGGCGGCCAGCACGTAGTCGACGTCGACGACCGGCCGCGCCGCACGCGGCAACGGCCACCCACCGGCATGATCGGCCAGCACCGCACCCAACACACCCGCCGCGTCCGCCGGCGCGGCATGCCGCAGCACCCCACCGGAACCCACCAGCAGCCGCACGTCACGCAGGTCCCGCCCGGCCCGCTCACCCGTGGCCGCCCCCCGGGCGTGCCGACGCAACGCCACCGTCGCCGCCAGGGCCGCGATCCGGGCGTCCACCGCACGCTCCGCGTCCCCCACCGGCAGGAACCCCGGATCAGCCGCGCGCACCGCCGCCCCCGCCGCCAGGTCGTCGCCCTGCGCGTCGGTCAGCAGCCGCTCCTCGACGGCCGCCCGCACCACCCCCGGCGCGCTCCACCGCATGCCCAGGTCCCCCTCGACGGTACGGGCCCGCCACAGCGACCCCGCCACCTCCCGCCCCGGCCCGGTGGCCCGCTCGTCCGGCGTGAGCACCGAATACACGTCCGTGGTGGCGCCACCCACGTCCACCACCACCAGATCACCACCCAGGGTGTCGGCCAGCACCTCCACGCCGGTCAGCACCGCGTCGGGGGTGGCCGCCCGCACCAGCCGCGCGAACCGCGACCCCCGCGACAGCCGCTTCCCGCCGATCACGTGCCGCAGGAACACCTCCCGGATCGCCGCGCGCGCCGACACCGGCGCCAGCACCCCGATGCGCGGCAGCACGTTGTCGGCCACCGTCACCGGCACCCCCGCCGACGCCAGCACGGCGTGCAGGTCGTCGCGGACGTCGACGTTGCCGGCCAACACCACCGGCACCCGCCAGCGGGCCCTCGCCAGCCGCGTCGCGTTGTGCGTCAACGTCTCGGCGTCACCACCGTCGGTGCCACCCACCAGCAGCACCACGTCCGGGCGGGCCGCCCGCAACCCCGCCAGGTCCGCCGCACCGAGCCGACCCGCCGCCACGTGCACCACGTTCGCGCCCGCCGACAGACCCACCCGCCGGCCCGCCTGCGCGGTCACCAGCCGCTCGTAGCCGATCACCGCCAACCGCAACCCACCACCGGCCGACGAACACACGTACCACGGCGCCTGACCCGCCGGCAGGCCGGCGGTGGCCGCCGCCACCGCCGCGTCCAGGCCGTGCAGCACGTCCGTGCCCACCGTCGTCGGCGCCGACGCCCCCGCCACCAACGCGCCCGCGTCCAGGTCCACCACCGCCACCTTCGTGTACGTGGACCCGACGTCGGCGCAGACCGCGTACCTCACGCCACCGGCGGCACGACCACCGTGCCGGTCGCCGTGACCGCCACGATCGGCTCGTCGAGCACCTCCGCCGCCGACTCACCCCGATCCGGGCGCCCCCGGCACACCACGCGTGCCTCGAAGTCGATGGTGCGGCTACGCGTACCCACCCGGGTCACCGTCGCCGTCACCTCCAACACGTCACCCGCCCGCATCGCCGCCCGGAACTGCACGTCCGAGTACGACGCGAACAACCCCTCGTCACCGTCGGTGCGGATACACACCTCCGTGGCCACGTCCCCGAACAACCCCAACGCGTACGCTCCGTCGACCAGGTTGCCGGCGTAGTGGGCGTGCGAATACGGCACGTACCGCCGGTGCACGACCGTCAGACCCACCCGGGAATCACTCATGCCTTCGCCTTCTTCTCCGTGACCAACGCGTGCACCAGGAAACTCGCCACCTCACCCGGGGTGGTACCCCGGCCGAAGATCCGGTCCACGCCCAACTCGCCGGCCATCGACTCGTCGAAACGCGGCCCACCCACGATCAGCAACGGCCGGCGCCCCGCCGGCATCGCCTCCCGGAACGCCGCCGACATCTCCCGTGTGTTGTGCAGATGCGCGTCGCGCTGCGTCACCACCTGCGACACCAGCACCGCGTCCGCGCGCTCCACCCGCGCCGCCTCCACCAACTCCGGCACGCTCACCTGCGCACCCAGGTTCGTGACCTTCAACTCCCGGTAGTACTCCAGGCCCTTCTCCCCCGCGATGCCCTTGACGTTGAGGATCGCGTCGATGCCGACCGTGTGCGCGTCCGTGCCGATGCACGCCCCCACCACCGACAACTTGCGCCGCAACCGCCGCTTCACCACCGCGTTGACCTCCTTGGCGCTCAGCAGCGGGAAGTCACGCTCCACCACCTGCACCGCCGACAGGTCCACCAGATGGTTCACCCGCCCGTACACCACGAAGAACGTGAACCCGTCACTCATCGGCTTGGCGTGCACCAGCATCGCCGGATCGATGCCCATCTTGTTCGCCAACTGCACCGCCGCGCCCTCGGCCCGCTTGTCGTGCGGCACCGGCAACGTGAACGACACCTGCACCATGCCGTCGCCCGTGGTGTCCCCGTACGGCCGGACGATCTTCTTCCCGGCGTCCCCGCCGGCCTCGACGGCGCTCACGCCCGTGCCACCTCTCCACCCGCCACCGGCGCCTCCAGGATCTCCGTGGCCGGATTGAAGTAGCCGGCCTCGTGCGCGGCCACCCCCGCCAGCCCCTTGCCCCGGTCCGCCGGCCGCTTCATGATCCCGAACGTGCCCTCGGCGATCGCCGTCAACAGCGACTGCTCACCGATACGCTCCAGCAGGTCGACCGCCTCACCCAGCACCCGGTTCGCCCGCTGCTGGATGAACCCGCCCGACGCCGGCACGAAGTCCTCGTGCAACCCACCGGCCGCACCCAGCACATACCGCACGTTCTGCAGGGCGATGTCCCGGTCCGACAACCACGGCGTCACCACCGCCTCCGTCATCATCCCCACCAGCAGGATCCCCTGACCGGTCATCGTGCCCACCAGGTTGAAGAACCCGTCCAGCAGATTGCCCCGGAACACGTCACCCGTCATGTGCTTCGTCGGCGGCATCCACTTCAACGGCGCATCCGGGAACAACTCCCGCGCCAGCAACGCGTGCGCCAACTCCAACCGCAACGACTCCGGCACGTCCGGGTTGATCTCGAACGCGTGCCCCAGGCCCAACTGCCAGTCCGCCAACCCCGCCTCGTGCGCGAAGAACTCGTTGAGCAGCTGCGACACCGTCACCGTGTGCGCCTCGTCCACCGCATCCGCCGTGGTCAGGTAGTTGTCCTCACCGGTGTTGATGATGATCCCCGCCCGCGCGTGCACCTGACGCGAGAACCGCTGGTCCACGAACGTGCGGATCGGATTGATGTCCCGGAACAGGATCCCGTACATCGAATCGTTCAACATCATGTCCAGCCGCTCCAGGCCCGCGAGCGTCGCCATCTCCGGCATGCACAGACCCGACGCGTAGTTCGTCAACCGCACGTAGCGGCCCAACTCCCGCGACGACTCGTCCAACGCCGCCCGCATCAACCGGAAGTTCTCCTGCGTCGCGTACGTGCCCGCGAAACCCTCCCGCGTCGCCCCCTCCGGCACGTAGTCCAGCAACGACTGCCCCGTCGACCGGATCACCGCGATCACGTCCGCACCCGCCCGCGCCGCCGCCTGCGCCTGCGGAATGTCCTCATAGATGTCGCCCGTCGCCACAATCAGATAGATCCACGGCCGCTGCGCCGGATCCCCGAACCGCTTCACCAGCCGGTCGCGCTCCGCGCGCCGCCGGTCGATCGCCCGGATCCCCGCACCCACCGCCCGCCGCGCCGCCTTCCGCGCCGCCGTGGCCGCCTTCCCCGTCGGCACCTCGAACCGCACCGACCCCGCCGCCGCCTTCTGCGCCAGCAACGTCACGTCACCGAGCTGCTCCCGGGCGAGCGCGTCGAACACCGGCAACGCCACCCCGTGCCCCAACCCCACGTCCGCGACCACCGCGTCCACGAGCCGGTTCACCCACGGAATACCGTCCGGATCCGCGCCGGCCACCCCGGCCAGCCGCAACACCGCACGCTCCACCGACACCGTCGTGTGGCTGCGCGCCAGATCCACCACCGGCTGCCCGGCCCGACGCGCCAACTCCCGCGCCCGCGCCACCAGCCGCGGATCCAGGTCAAGCTTGCCCGTCACACCGTCACCCGACCCTGCCCCGCGACGGCGCCACACGCCGTACCGATGGTTCGCTCGCTCACGAAGACCCTTCCTCGTAGATCACGTCACCGCGCAACACCGTGCGCCGACACACCGGCAGCGGCGTCGGGTCCTGCGGACCACGCGCCTCCGGGTCCGCGGCCAACAACACCGGCAACCCCCGGTCCACCCCCGCCGGCGTCGACCACACCGCGAACGTCGCCGGTGCCCCCAACGCCAGCACACCCTCGTTGTCCAGCCGCACCGCACGCCACCCGCCCCGGGTGTGCGCCGCGAACGCCGACCGCACACTCATCCGCTGTGTCGGACTGTGGTGCCACACCGCCGCCCGCACCGAACCCCACGGATCCAGCGGCGTCACCGGCGAATCCGACCCGAACGCCAACGCCACCCCGACACCGTGCATCGCACCCATCGGATTCGACTCCAACGACCGCTCCAGGCCCAGCCGCGACTCGTACATCCGACCCGCGCCACCCCACAACCGGTCGAACGCCGGCTGCATGCTCGCCACGATCCCGTACTCCACGAACCCGGCGATCAACCGCTTGTTCATGATCTCCGCGTGCTCGATGCGGTGCCGACCCGCCCGCACCCGGTCCGTGCCCAACTTCTCCGCCGCCCCCGCGAAGCCCTCCAGCACCGTCGAGATCGCCGCGTCACCGATCGCATGGAACCCACCCTGCACACCGTGCGCCGCGCAGTCCAACAGATGCTCGCGCACCTGCTCCGCGCTCAGGTAACCGTGCCCGCAACCCCCCTCACCGTCCAGGTAGTCACGCGACACGTGCGCCGTACGCGACCCCAACGCCCCGTCGGCGAACAGATCACCCCCCGCCCCCACCGCACCCAACTCCCGGGCCCGCGCCGCCCCCAGCAGCTCACCCCAGTACCCGTACACCTCCGCCACGCCGTCACCCGACAACGCCAACAGACCCGTGAAGTCCTCCTCGCCGGAGATCTCCGGCCCGCCGCACTCGTGCACCGCCGCGATACCCAGCGACGCCGCGTGCGCCAACGCCGCCCGCTGCGCCGCCACCCGCTGCACCCGCGTCACCGACGCGAACGCCGCCGCCCGCACCACGTGGTGCGCATCCCGCCGCAACCACCCCGACGCGTCGTACCCCGCCGCCGACACCACCTGCGGACACGCCGCCAGCAACGCCGCCGACACCAACGCCGAATGGATCGACGCCTGCGACAGGTACAACCGCCGCCCCCCGGCAGCCCGGTCCAACATCGCCGCGTCCGGCAACCGCGGCACCGGCCAACTCGACTCGTCCCAGCCGTGCCCCAGCACCACCGCGTCCGACGGCAACCCCGCCGCGAACCCCGCCACCGCGTCCAGCAACTCCCCCGCCGAACGCACCCCCGACAGATCCAGCCCCGACAACGCCAACCCCGTGTCCGTGGCGTGCACGTGCGCGTCCACGAACGCCGGCGTCACCAACGCCCCATCCAGATCCACCACCCGCTCGGCGACCGGCGCGTCCGCCTCCACCCCCAACCAGGAGATCCGGCCATCGGTGACCAGCAGAGCCGTCGCGCTCGGATCGGCCGGGCAGTGCAGCGTCCCGCCGCGGTACAGAGTCGAGGGGTTCGTCATGACCATCAGTCTGCCGCCAGACGCGCCTCGAACAACGCCCGCACCCCCGACTCCGAGCGCAACAGACCCAACGCGAACTCCGCGTGCCCCGGCACGTACCCGTTGCCGACCAGCATCGTCACGTCCGCCGCCAGGCCCTCCGCCCCCAACGCCGCCGCCGCGAAACTCGTCGCCATCGAGAAGAACACCACCGTGCCGCCGTCCTCCGTCGCCAGCACCGCCCCGTGCTCACACCCCGGCACGTCCACGCAGACCACCGTCACGTCCGCCGGCGCCCCCAACGCCGTCGTCACCGCCGACGACAACGCCACCGGGTCCCGGGCGTCGGCCAACGCCACCACGTCCGCCAGACCCACCGCCGCCAGCGCGTCACGCTCCGCCACGACCGGCACCACCCCGACCGTACGGGCGGCGCCCGCCCGCCGCGCCGCGGCCAGAGACAGCGAGCCGCTCTTGCCCGCGCCACCGATCACCGCCACCCGCACCGGCGTCGGATCCTCCGCCCGCTCCCGCTCCGCCACGTACCGCGACACCACCCGCGCCGTCAGCGCCGGCGCCCCGCACACGTCCAGCACCGCCAGGGACAGCTGCGGATCGAGATCCACCGGCAGCACCGCCGCGATCGACCGGGCGAACAGGATCGCGTACCCGTCGCACGGCACCTGCTCGCTGCGCCCGTCCCAGCGGGCCAGCCCGTCGAGGATCGTCAGCGGCGTCAGCGTCAGCGACACCAGGGTCGCCACCCGCTGCCCCGCCCGCAGCCCCAGCGGGGACCGCCGCCCCGCCTCCTCCACGGTGCCGATCAGCATCCCGCCCGAGCCCGTCACCGGGTTCTGCATCTTGCCGCGCGTCGACACGATCTGAAGCACCTCGGCGCGGACCGCGTCGCCGTCCCCGCCGTGCTTCTCCCACAGCTGCCGGAAGCTCGCCGCGTCCAGGTTCAACCGCTCCACCCGGATCCGCACCTCATTCGGCGCGATCTCCGGACTCGCGTCCAGCCGCCACGCGGCCTGCGGCAGCACCCCCGCCGGTTCGACAACGCGGTGCAGACCCACCGGTGACGTCACGCCGACCTCCCCTGTCACGCCGCTCGAAGCCCCGACCAGGACTCGCGTAGCGGGAAAACTTACGGCAGACTAATTTCTTCACCGAATATTTTCCAGTAGCCTTCGGGTTCGCTGATCAACCGCACCACATCGAGGAGGGGCCGTGACCCAGACCCAACCGGTAGAGACCCCGCCTGCGCCCCACCCCGCGCCGGTCGCGGTCCCCACCGCCGGACAGCCCTACGAATACCGCCGCGCGCCCCTCGTCGAACCCGACTGGACCCGCTTCCCCGGCTGGCGCCATGTCACCCGCGACCAGTGGGAGAACGCACAGTGGCAGCGCGTCAACTGCGTCAAGAACATCAAGCAGCTGCGCACCGTCCTCGGCGACACCGTCGACGAGACCTTCTACGCCGACCTCGAGGCCGACCAGAAGGCCCTGGCCACCATGTCCATGCTGGTGCCGCCGCAGATGGTCAACACCATGGTCCCGTTCGCGCCGATGACCACCGAGGCGTTCCTCGCCGACCCCATCCGGCGCTACATGATCCCCGTCGCCTCCGACCGGCGCACCGACTGGCCCTCCCACCCGTACGCCAGCCGCGACTCCCTGCACGAACACGACATGTGGGTCGCCGAGGGCCTCACCCACCGCTACCCCACCAAGGTCCTCGCCGAGCTGCTCTCCACCTGCCCCCAGTACTGCGGGCACTGCACCCGCATGGACCTCGTCGGCAACTCCACCCCCGCTGTCGACAAGCTCAAGCTCACCCTCAAGCCCGTCGACCGCTACGACGCCCACATCGGCTACCTCAAGGCCCACCCCGGCGTCCGTGACGTCGTCGTCTCCGGCGGCGACGTGGCCAACGTCCCGTGGAAGAACCTCGAGTCCTACCTGATGCGGCTGCTGGAGATCGAGACCATCCGCGACATCCGGCTCGCCACCAAGGCCCTCATGGGCCTGCCCCAGCACTGGCTCCAGCCCGACGTCGTCGAGGGCCTCGAACGGGTCGCCCGCACCGCCGCCCGCCGCGGCGTCAACCTCGCCATCCACACCCACGTCAACCACGCCCAGTCGCTCACCCCGCTGGTCGCCAGGGCCGCCCAGACCGCCCTCGACGTCGGCGTACGTGACGTCCGCAACCAGGGCGTGCTCATGCGCGGCGTCAACGCCACCGCCCCCGACCTGCTCGACCTCTGCTTCGCCCTCCAGGGCGAGGCGGGCATCCTGCCGTACTACTTCTACATGTGCGACATGATCCCCAACGCCGAGCACTGGCGGGTCCCGGTGTGGCACGCCCAGCAGCTCCAGCACGACATCATGGGCTACCTGCCCGGCTACGCCACCCCGCGCATCGTCTGCGACGTCCCCTTCGTCGGCAAGCGCTGGGTGCACATGCTCACCGAGTACGACCGCGACCGCGGCATCTCGTACTGGACGAAGAACTACCGCACCTCCATCGAGTCCGCCGACGCCGAAGCGCTCAACAAGCGCCACGCCTACTACGACCCGATCGACACCCTGCCCGAGTCCGGGCAGCAGTGGTGGGCCGAGCACCGCAACGACTGACCAGCCGCGACACCGTCACCCCCGGAGCCGACCACCGGCCCGGGGGTGACGCGTCTCCGGCCCACGACGGCGCCGCCGCTCCTAGGTCGAGCGACCGCGAGGACACAGCGCACGCTTTACCTTAGGAACGCCATGCTGCGTGGGTGAGGCTCACCCCACCCCCGCTTAGTACATCGCCGAATGTACTATCGCTGATGTGGAGACGTTGACACACGGGCAGGTGCTAGCCCGCTTCGGTCATGCCCTGTCCGACCCGACACGGGCGCGGCTGCTGCTGGCGCTACGCGACGGACCGGGATACCCGGCGGAGTTGGCCGAACTGCTGGGCACGACCCGGCAGAACCTGTCGAACCACCTGTCGTGTCTGCGCGGCTGCGGCCTGGTGGTTGCCGTACCCCAGGGCCGCCGCACCCGGTACGAGCTGGCCGACGCCCGGCTGGCGCACGCCCTCGCAGACCTGCTCGGCCTCGTGCTGACGGTCGACCCGGCCGCGTGTCCGGATTCCGGCGAAAAGGGCTGCTGCTGATGGCCCTCCCCCTCATCGACCTGACACCGGCGGAACCGTCGCCGGCGCGCCGCGCGGTGCTCGCCCGCCGGGTGCGGCTGCTGGTCGCCGCGACGATCACCTACAACGTCACCGAAGCGGTCGTCGCGATCACCGCCGGCACGATCGCATCGTCGACCGCCCTGATCGGCTTCGGCTTGGACTCGGTGATCGAGGTATCGTCGGCAGCCGCGGTGGCGTGGCAGTTCGCCGGTCGCGATCCGCAAGCTCGGGAGAAGGCGACGCTGCGGATCATCGCGGTCTCGTTCTTCGCTCTCGCCGCCTATGTGGCGGTGGAGTCGGTGCGGGCCCTGGTCGGCGGCGCCGACGCCGAGCACTCCACTATCGGTCTCGTGCTGGCGGCACTGTCGTTGGCGATCATGCCGGGCCTGTCGTACGCGCAGCGCCGCGCCGGCCGGGAACTCGGTTCGCGGTCGGCGGTCGCGGACTCCAAGCAGACCCTGCTGTGCACCTACCTGTCCGCCGTCCTCCTCGTGGGCCTGGGTCTGAACAGCCTGTTCGGCTGGTCCTGGGCCGACCCGGTCGCCGCGCTGGTCATCGCCGTGGTGGCGGTCAAGGAAGGTCGCGAAGCGTGGCGCGGTGACGCCTGCTGCACACCCGGGCTCCCCCCGGCCGGGCCGGCGCCAGGCAGCACGGACGGGTGCGTGGACAGTTGCTGCGCTGACGGGGGTTCGCCGTGACGGCCGGCCTTGCACTCGCCCTTTGATCTGCTGGGCCTGGTGCTGGCGTTCGGGTGTCGCACCCTGGCGCAGCGGCGGGTTACCGGCGACACCGGGCTGCGGCTGGATGCCGGCCCCGCCGGATCGACCGCGGTCTTCGTCGCGTCGGTACAGGTGCAGGTCGGCGCGGTCGAGGATCCCTACCTCATCCGCACCCACGGCGCCACCTACCTCGCATACGCCGCCCGGACCGGACGGTTCTGGCCCGGCCTCGGCCACCGCACGACCCCGGTCAACGGACCGGTCATGCGGTAAGCCCTCCAGCCGGGCCCGCCCCCGCCATCGGTAGCCACCAGGCGGGCCGTGGGCCGGGCACATAGATCGAAGCCCTGATTCTCGGCCGTTCCTGCCGCGCGAAGCCGCAGCCGGGCCAGAACGGCCGGCGGTCCCCGGCACACCCGCCGGGGACCGCCGCCGCACCCGGGTCACCTGGTGAACGCGTCCTTCACGTCCCGGCCGGCGTCCGTGAGGTGCTCGCCGGCCTGTCGGGCACGCGCGTCGCTCTGCTGCGTGGCCCCCTCGCCGCGCATCCGCTCGTTGTGCGTGGCGCCGCCGAGTCGCTTCCTGGCCGCACCCGCCACCTGTTGGACCTTGTTCTTCGCCTTGCCGGTGAAGCCCATGTCGCCTCCTCCGCACAGGCCGGGCCTCCCCCGGCCCTCGTCTGGTCGGGTGCCCTCATGGCGCCGTCAGAAACCCTGCGGTGTCGTCGTGGCGGGTGCCACACCCGCTAGGGCGTCCTAGGACACTAGGTGAACGGTGGAGAGGGGCCGTCTGGTTGACTGGGCTGATGGGAGAGCTTCTGCTGATCCGGCACGGCGAGACCACCTGGAGCGCCAGCCGCCGGCACACCTCGTACACCGACCTCCAGCTCACCCCCGACGGCGAGCGGCAGGCCCGCGCCGTCGGCCGCTTCCTCACCGGCCGCCGCTGCGCTGCGGTCCTGACCAGCCCCCGCGCCCGGGCGCGGCACACCGCGCGCCTCGCCGGCCTCACGGTCACCGGCACGCTCGACGACCTGGCCGAGTGGAACTACGGGGAGTACGAGGGGCGCACCACCGCCGACATCCGCGACGACCACCCGAACTGGTCCATCTGGGCCGACGGCTGCCCCGGCGGGGAGTCCCCGAACCAGGTCGGCGAACGCCTCGACCGGGTGCTCGCCCGGATCCATCCGCTGCTCGACCGGGGCACCGTCGCCCTCGTCGGGCACGCCCACAGCCTGCGCGTGCTCGGCGCCCGCTGGGTCGGCCTGCCCCCGTCGGCCGGCGGGCTGCTGCGCCTGGACACCGCCACGGTCAGCGTGCTCGGCCACGAGCACGGCCGGCGGGTCATCCTGCGCTGGAACCAGCCGGTTCCCCCGACCCCCGCGAGCGCACCCGAAGCTGGGGCTCGGCACTGATCTTCGGCGACCGGTTCTCGTACGGCGTCGACAGCACCACCGTCGTACGGGTGGTCACGTTCGCCGCCGTCCGGATCTCCTGGAGCAGCCGCTCCAGGTCGGCCGGGCTGGCCACCCGCACCAGCAGGAGGTAGAAGTCCTCCCCCGCCACCGAGTAGCACGAGTCGATCTCGGGCAGGTGGGCCAGCCGCTCCGGCGCGTCGTCGGGCTGCGACGGGTCGAAGGGCCGGATCGCCACGAACGCGGTCAGCGGCAGGTCCAGGGCCTCGAAGGAGACCCGGGCGGCGTACCCCTTGATCACGCCGCGCTGCTCCAGGCGGCGCACCCGCTGGTGCACGGCGGAGACCGACAGGCCCACCCGCTCCGCCAGATCGGTGTACGACAGCCGACCGTCAGCGGTCAGCGCGGCGATGATGGCGCGGTCGATCTCCTCCACGGCGTGCAACCTACCGGGTAAACCGCGTCGCGGCGACGAGGCGGCCCGCCGGCGCGACGCGGCGCCGGCGGGGCGACGCCCGTCAGCCCTTCGCCAGCGCCCGGGAGATGACCAGCCGCTGGATCTGGTTGGTGCCCTCGACGATCTGGAGCACCTTGGCCTCGCGCATGTAGCGCTCCACCGGGTGGTCGGCCACGTAGCCGGCCCCGCCGAGCACCTGCACCGCGTCGGTGGTCACCCGCATCGCCACGTCGGTGGCGAAGAGCTTCGCCTTCGCCGCCTCGATCGAGTACGGCCGGCCGGCGTCGCGCAGCCGGGCCGCGGCCAGCGTCAACGCCCGGGCCGCGGAGATCTGGGTGGCCAGGTCGGCGAGCGTGAACCCCAGCCCCTGGAAGTCGATGATCGCCTTGCCGAACTGCTGGCGCTCCCGGGCGTAGCCGACCGCGTAGTCCAGCGCCGCCTGGGCCAGCCCGACCGCGCAGGCGGCGATGCCGAGCCGACCCGAGTCGAGGGCGGACATGGCGATGGTGAAGCCCGCCCCCTCCCCGCCGATCAGCCGCTCCGCCGGCACCCGGGCCGAGTCGAAGGCGATCTGCGCCACCGGGGAGGCGCGCAGCCCCATCGTGCGCTCGGCCGCCTGCGGCGCGATGCCGGGCGTGGCGCGGTCGGCCAGCAGGCAGGAGATGCCCTTCGGGCCGGGCCCGCCGGTGCGGCAGAAGATGTTGTAGAAGTCCGCCACCTGCGCGTGCGTGATCCACGCCTTGGTGCCGTCGACCACGTAGTCGTCGCCGTCGCGCACGGCCTTCGTGGTCAGCGCGGCGGCGTCCGACCCGCCCTGCGGCTCCGACAGGCAGTACGCCCCGAGCAGTTCCCCGCCGATCATGTCGGGCAGCAGCTTGCGCTGCTCGTTCGTGCCGAACTGCGCCAGGGGGTAGCAGGACAGCGTGTGCACGCTGACCGCCTCGGCGACCGCCAGCCAGCGGCTGGCCAGGATCTCCAGCACCTGGAGGTAGACCTCGTAGGGCTGGGCGGCGCCGCCGTGCTCCTCGGCGTAGGGCAGGCCGAGCAGGCCGGCCCGCCCGAGGGTGCGCAGCACCTCGCGGGGGAACTCCGCGCGCTCCTCGAACCCGGCGGCCCGCGGCGCGAGCTCCCGGTCGGCGAGTTCGGTGGCGAGGTCGAGCAGGTCGTGGGCCTCGTCGGTGGGGAGGATCCGGTCGACAGTCATAGCGCGATGAGCTCCGTGGGGGTGGTGTTGAGCCGTTGCACGCCGTCCGTGGCGCAGACGACGATGTCCTCGATGCGGGCGCCGTGGCGGCCCGCCAGATAGATGCCCGGTTCGACGGAGAACGCCATCCCCGGTTCCAGGGGGCGGGCGTTGCCGGCCACCACGTAGGGCTCCTCGTGGCCGTCCAGGCCGATGCCGTGGCCGGTGCGGTGCAGGAACGCCGCGCCGAACCCGGCGGCCGCGATCGGCTCCCGGGCCGCCGCGTCGACGTCCCCGGCGGTGATCCCGGGGCGGACCGCGGCCACCGCGGCCCGCTGGGCGGCGTGCAGCACCGCGTAGTAGTCGACGAACTCGGCCGGCGCCGGGGCGCCCGCGACGTAGGTGCGGGTGCAGTCGGAGCGGTAGCCCGACGGCATCGTCCCGCCGATGTCCACGACGACCGGCTCGCCGGCGCCGATCGGGCGGTCGGAGGTGTCGTGGTGCGGGCTGGCGGCGTTCGGGCCGGCGGCGACGATCACGAAGTCCACGCTCACATGGCCGGTGGCCCGGATCGCCGCGGCGATGTCGGCGCCCACCTCCGCCTCGGTGCGCCCCGGCCGCAGCCACTCCCCCATGCGCGCGTGCACGGCGTCGATCGCCGCGCCCGCCTCGGCCAGCGCGGCGACCTCGGCCGGGGACTTGCGCAGGCGTATCTCGCGCAGCACCTCGGAGGCCAGCCGCTGGGTGGCGCCGGGCAGCGCCGCGCGCAGGGCCAGGACCTGCTCGGCCCACATCCGGTCGGCCAGGCCGACCGTCGCCACCGGTCCGCCGAGGGCGGCGACGAGCAGCGGGTACGGGTCGGTGCCGTCGGCGTGGTCGACGATGCGTACGCCGGTGGCCGGCGCGGGGGACGCCTCGGCGGCCGGCCGCTCCAGGGTGGGCACGATCAGCGTCGGCTCGCCCTGCGCGGGCAGCACCAGGCAGGTGAGCCGCTCCCCCTCGTGGGCGTCGTAGCCGGTCAGGTAGCGCAGGTCGGAGCCCGGGGTCAGCAGTAGCGCGTCCAGGCCCGCGGCGGCGGTGGCGCGCCGGGCATCGTCCAGCCGCCCTGGCGGATACAGCTCGTCGGATCCCACGCGCTCAGCTTAACGGTCGTTCGGGGCCGGGCCCCAGCCCACCCGAGGTCGGGCGGCGCCCGTATCCATCGAAGATTATCGTTGACGTGACAGTTAACAATCCTTAGGATTTGGCTGCCTCGAGGATGTCCACCCCGTCCCCCACCCGTACGCCCGCACCCGGCGCCCGCCGCCGACGCGGGCGGCACGGCCGCCACGACCCGCCCACGGGAAGGCCC
Source organism: Micromonospora reichwaldensis (assembly GCF_031845925.1). Classification (NCBI taxonomy): domain Bacteria; kingdom Bacillati; phylum Actinomycetota; class Actinomycetes; order Micromonosporales; family Micromonosporaceae; genus Micromonospora; species Micromonospora reichwaldensis. The sequence goes on from NZ_JAVRFL010000019.1 coordinate 38,287, forward strand.
CCGATGCCCTCATCGCTCTCCCGCCTCAGGTCGGCCCTCGCCGCCGGCCTGCTCACCCTGGCCACCGCCGCCACCACCCTCACCCTGGCCCCCGCCGCCGCGCAGGCCGCCGTGCTGCCCAACGGCTTCCGCAGCGTCGGCTACCTGCCGTCCTGGACCGGCGACGTCAACGCGGTGCAGTACGCCAAGCTGACCCACGTCAACTACGCGTTCGTGCTGCCCAACGGCGACGGCAGCCTCCGCCCGGTGGAGAACCCCGCCAAGCTCTCCCAGCTGGTGTCGCGCGGCCACGCCAGCAACGTCAAGGTGTCGATCGCGATCGGCGGCTGGAACAACGGCGACGACTCCGCCTTCGAGGCGCTCGCCGCCAACGCCGGCACCCGCACGACGTTCGTCAACAACGTCGTCAACTTCGTCAACCAGTACGACCTCGACGGCGTCGACATGGACTGGGAGTACCCGGACCCGGGCGCCTCGGCCACCAACTACACGGCGCTGATGCAGCAGCTGGCCGGCGCCCTGCACAGCCGGGGCAAGCTGCTCACCGCCGCCGTCGTCTCCGAGGGCTGGTACGCCGAGGGCGTGCAGCCGGCCGTGTTCGGCCACGTGGACTGGCTCAACATCATGGCGTACGACGGCGGCAGCCCGCACGCCAACTACGACTGGTCGATCAACGCCGTCAACTACTGGAAGTCCCGGGGCCTGCCCGCCCGCAAGGCGGTGCTCGGCGTGCCGTTCTACAGCCGGCCCGGCTACCACACGTACGCCGCACTGGTCGCCATGGACCCCGCCAACGCCAACCGCGACTGCACCACGGTCAACGGCACCCAGCAGTGCTACAACGGCATCCCGACGGTCAAGCGCAAGACCCAGTGGGCCATGGCGAACGCCGGCGGCATGATGAACTGGGAACTGAGCCAGGACACCACCGGGTCCACCTCCCTGGTCAGCGCCATCTACGACACCGCCACCGGCGGCACCACCCCGCCGCCCGTCGGGCGCACCGGCCCGATCACCGGCATCGGCGGCAAGTGCGTCGACGTGGCCGCCGCGAACACCGCCAACGGCACCGCCGTGCAGCTCTACGCCTGCAACGGCACCAACGCCCAGAACTGGACGGTGGGCACCGACGGCACCCTGCGCGCCCTCGGCAAGTGCGCCGACGTGACCAGCGCCTCCACCGCCAACGGCGCCAAGGTGCAGCTGTGGGACTGCAACGGCACCGGCGCGCAGGTCTGGCAGGCCCAGTCCAACGGCACGCTGCGCAACCCGGCGTCCAACAGGTGCCTCGACGCCACCGGCAACAGCTCCGCCGACGGCACCCGGCTGCAGATCTGGGACTGCTTCGGCGGCGCCAACCAGGTCTGGCGGCTGCCCGCCTGAGCCCTTCCGGGGCCCGCCGTCGGCGCGGGCCCCGGAGGGGTGCGGGCGCCAGGAAGGACGACGAGGGGCCTGACCGAGGCGAAACACCGTAAGCCTCCGGCCGCCGTAATGCGGCTTCCGCAGGCCCTGGGAGGAATTGCGGGCGCTTCGGCCGGTCCCGTGCGGGGTGCGGCTTTCACCTGGTGGGCCGGCCGTCACCCGGCACGACCAGAGCGCGACGATCTCAGTCCGGCCCGTCGGCCGCGACCGGCAGCGCGGCGGCGAGCCGGCGGACCCGGTGCGCGTGGGTCAGCACGTCGACGCTGTCGACGTACTGGTCCACCGCGCCGAGCGGCGCCCGCGCGCGCAGGGCCGGGTCGGTGATGGCGGCGCGCAGCGCGGCGGCGAGGCGACCCGCGTCCAGGACCAGGAACGGCCGGGCGTGAAACGGTCGGGGCCGGGCGCGCACCGGCGCCGCCAGGCCAGTGCCGTCGGTCCACGCGGCGACCGCCGCCAACGCCCGGACCAGCCCGTCCTCCCGCCCCCGCCAGTCGGCCGGGCCGAGCGCGTCGGCCAGGGCCGCGACGACGGGCGCCGCGTCCGGCAGCCGGGCGAACACCGTGCCCAGCCACTTGTCGTACGGGGGCCAGCGGCGGTGCAGCAGCAGGCCGAGGCGCATCAGGTCCCGGGCCAGCCCGGCGGCGACCACCCGGCTGCCCAGGTCGTCGCCGCTCTCCGCGCAGCGGCCGGGCAGGTGCTCGGCCTGCGCGACGCGGGTCCACGCGGCGGCGAGCACGTGCCGCCACACGTCGTCCGGGTACCACGCCAGCGCCGCCCGGGCCCCGGTCAGCGCGCCGTCGAGGCCGTCGTGGAACACCTCGCCGCCGGTCACCTCGGCCAGCCGCTGTGTCGGCGTGGCCAGCCAGTCGGCCGTGCCGACGCCGCCGGCCGGGTCGAAGCCCAGCCGGTCGTGCCACCAGCCGCCCAGTTCGTGGACCGTGACGCCGTGGCGGCTGCCCGCCGGGTCGGCAACCCCCAGCCTGCCGTGCCCGGTGAACCGGGTCGGCCAGCCGAGGAACTCCGCCGGCAGCGCCGCGTCCAGCGCCGCGCGCAGGGCCGGGATGCGCGCCGCGTCCGGCGCTGCGACGAAGAGCTGCCCCCGCGGGCCCCAGTCGTGGTCGGTGGAGCGCGGCGTGTCCAGGCCGAGCAGTTCCGAGCCGCCGTCGAGCAGCCCGGCCGCGTACGGCAGGTCGGGAAGGCGGCGACGCAGGATCGGCGCCAGCACCTCGTCGTGGAACCGGCGGCCCAGCGTCAGGCCGGCAACGAAGGTCACACCGGCAAGTCTGCGCCCGGGGACGGCGCTTCCGCAGCCCGGTTCCGCCGCCGCCGGCCGTACCCGCCGATAGGCTGGGCGCGGACGGGTCGCCGACGGGAAGGAGCGACCGCCGTGGCAGCGACGGACTCCGAGCGCGCCGCGACCCGACGCCGCCGGCTGCTCTGGGCGGGCCTCCTCGCGGTGGTGGGCCTGGTGCTGCTGGTCGTCGGGCTGACCGTCGCCGACGGCACGGCGGCCTGGCTCGAGGTGGCGGTCGCGATCGTGCTGCTGCTCGCCAGCTACGGCCTGCAGTACGTGGCCCGCCGCGAGACCCTGTACCGCGACCACGAACGTCCCTGACCCGCCGCGCCGCGCCCCCTGATCGTCGGTGGGGTGTGCCAGGCTGTCGGGCGTGGCACAGCGACCCCCGATCCTGCTCATCGACGCGCCCAGTCTCTACTTCCGGGCCTACTTCGGCATTCCCGAGTCGGCGGCCCGGGCCGCCGACGGCAGCCCCGTCAACGCGGTGCGCGGCTTCCTCGACATGCTGGCGAGCCTGATCCGCACCCGCCGGCCCGACCGGATGGTCTGCGCGATGGACCACGACTGGCGGCCCGACTGGCGGGTGGCGTTGCTGCCGTCCTACAAGGCGCACCGGGTGGCCCCCGAGGGCGGCGAGGTGGTGCCCGACACGCTCAGCCCGCAGGTCCCGCTGATCCTGGAGGTGCTCGACGCCGTCGGCATCGCCCACGTCGGCGCGACCGGCTACGAGGCCGACGACGTGCTCGGCACCCTCTCGGTGACCCAGCCGGCGCCGGTCGAGGTGGTCTCCGGCGACCGGGACCTGTTCCAGCTCGTCGACGACGCACGCCCCGTGCGGCTGCTCTACGTCGGGCGGGGCGTGGCCAAGCTCGACGACTGCGACGACGCCGCGGTGCGCGCCCGCTACGGGGTGCCGGCCGACCGCTACGCCGACTTCGCCGCCCTGCGGGGCGACCCCAGCGACGGGCTGCCCGGGGTGGCGGGCGTGGGCGAGAAAACGGCCGCCCGGCTCGTCGAGCGCTACGGCGACATCGCCGGCATCCTGGCCGCCCTGGACGAGCCCAACTCCGGCTTCGCCCCCGGGCTGCGCACCAAGCTCGCCGCCGCGCGGGACTACCTGGCCGTCGCGCCGCAGGTGGTCCGGGTCGCCCTCGACGTGCCGCTGCCCGAGCTGGCCACCGAGCTGCCGACCGCGCCGGCCGACCCCGACCGGCTGCTGGAGCTGGCCGCCGAGTGGAACCTCGCGGGCTCGGCACGCCGCCTGGTCGACGCCCTCGCGCAGCGGTCCTGACCTGCTCACGGGCACGGCCAGTCGCGCGCACGGCCCGGCCCGGCCGCGGGCATGGCCATGCGCGCGCACGGCCGACAGCGGGCCGGCACCGGGGCGGACGGGACCGCAGGTCCGTGCCGGCATCTTTCCGGCGGCCGTGTTGGCCCGCCGGCCGGTCAGCGCGGCGGGTTGTCCCGACGGGACGGGAACGGGGTGCCCGGCCGGCCGAGCGTGGACCGGGCCCGCAGCCCCACCGGGTCCGGCGGCGGCGAGGCCTCGGCCGGCTCCGGGCCTCGCAGGGTGTCGAAGTACGCGGCGGCGGCCCGGTCCTCGGCGGTGGGGGCGGCGAGCAGCGCGTAGACCAGCCCGACCACGCCGAACACCACGGCGAGGATGATCGGCACGAGCAGGGTGCTGACGCCGGCGCCCACCACCTCGCCCTGCCCGGAGTGCGGATGCACCGACATGGCGCTCATCCCGGTGAAGTGCATGCCGTTGACGGCGACACCCATCAGCAGCGCCGAGCCGACGATCGCCAGCCCCCGGCGGACGGTCATCGCGAGCCAGAGCGCCACCGTGGCCGCGACCACCGCGATCACGACCGACAGCACGACCCGGGTGGTGTCGTAGTCGATCCGGCCGTTGAGCCGCATGGCCGCCATGCCGGTGTAGTGCATCGCGGCGACCCCCGCGCCCGTGAACAGCCCGCCGGCGAGCAGCCGCACGGCGGAGAACCGCCCGGTGCCCACGATGGCCAGGCCGATGCCGACCGCGATCACCGCGATCATCGCGCTGGCCGCGGTGATCGGCACGTCGTACCGGATCCGGGTGCCCTCGACGGCGAAGCCGAGCATCGCCATGAAGTGCATGGTCCAGATGGCGGTGCCACCGATGGCCCAGGCCGCCAGGGTTCCCCACCAGGCCCGCTGGCCCGCGCTGCCCGCCGTGCGGATCCGGCCCGCGCAGATCAGCCCCAGGGCCGAGCCCAGCACCGACAGCGCGTAGCTGAGCGCGGGGGTGATCCACCCGTACTCGAAGTGATTGATCTCCGCCACGGCGGCCTTCTCCCAGATCGTTCCACCGACGCGCGATCCCGCGCCCGAGCAATGATCAGGGATGCCGTGACCAGGCACAACGGCACCCCCCGGACAATTCGGGGGGTGCCGTCGCGGTGACTAAGCGATGCGTCGATTTCGATATCCGGTGACAGAAAGTGACGGTCAGGCCGGGGCGTGGTAGGCCAGCACACCCCGGTTCACGGCACCGATCGCCTGCCGGGCGGTGGACCTGAGCTCCGCCGAGGCGCCGCCGGAGTCGGCGAGCTGGCCGAGCAGGTCGACCACCTGCCGCGCCCAGCGGACGAAGTCGCCGGCCGGCATCTCGCCGTCGATCTCGTGGCCGCTGCCGAGGACCTTCGCGAGCGCCTCGCCCCGCGCCCAGCGGTAGACCGGCCAGGCGAAGCCGAGGTCGGGCTCGCGGGTGACGGTGAGGCCCCGGGCCGCCTCGTCGGCCTCGATCTCGCTCCACAGCTTGAGCGTCTCGTCGACCGCCTCGGCCACGGGGCCACGCGGCAGCGACGCCCGCTCGTCGACGTCGCGGCGCGCCTCGAAGACCACCACGGAGACCGCCGCCGCCAGTTCGGCCGGGGAGAGCCCGTCCCACACCCCGCGCCGCAGGCACTCGGCGACCAGCAGGTCCGCCTCGGTCCAGATCCGGCCGAGCATCCGGCCGGCGTCGGTCACCGCGCCGTCGGGCGCCAGATAGCCCCGGGCGGTGAGCAGCGCCACGATCCGGTCGAACGTGCGGGCCAGCGAGCCGGTCCGGCCGGCCACCCGCTGCCGCAGTTCCTCGGTGTCGTTCTCCAGGCGGCGGCGCCGCTCCGCCCAGCGGGCGTGCTCCTCGCGGTCGGGGCAGGCGTGGCAGGGATGCCGGCGCAGCTCGGTGCGGAGCTGGCTGAGCCGGTGGTCCTCGCCGACGGCCTGCCGGGACCGGCCGCCGCGGCGGCCGCCGTGCCGGTCCAGCCCGGTGCCGCTGACCTCGGCGGCCAAATCGCGCCGGGCCGCCGGGGACCGGTGGTTGAAGTGCTTCGGCACCCGGATCCGCGCCAGCACCTCGGCCGGGGTGGTGAAGTCCCCCGGACTGACCCGGCCCGCCCAGCGGTCCTGGGTCAGCACCAGCGGCCGGGGCTCGCCGAAGCCGCCGGTGGCCGGGTCGAGCACGACGGCCAGGCCGGCCCGCCGGCCCGACGGCACCCGGATCACGTCGCCGATCCGCAGCCGCTCCAGCGAGGCCACTGCGGCGGCCTTGCGCTGGCTCTGCCCCTGCCGGGCGATGGCCCGCTCCCGCTCGCCGATCGCCACCCGCAGCGCGAAGTACTCGTCGAAGTCGCCGTGGTGGCAGGCCGCCTCCGCGCCGTACGCCTCGATGGTCTCGGTGTTGCGCTGCACCTGGCGGGCCAGGCCGACCACCGACCGGTCCGCCTGGAACTGGGCGAACGAGGACTCCAGCAGCGCGCGGGCTGGCTCGGCACCGACCGTGCCGACCAGGTTGACCGCCATGTTGTAGGACGGCCGGAAGCTGGACCGCAGCGGGTACGTGCGGGTGGAGGCGAGACCGGCCACGTGCCGGGGGTCGGTCTCCGGGGACCAGACGACGACGGCGTGCCCCTCGACGTCGATGCCCCGCCGGCCGGCACGGCCCGTGAGCTGGGTGTACTCCCCCGGCGTCAGGTCGACGTGCGCCTCGCCGTTGTATTTCACCAGGCGTTCCAGCACGACGCAGCGGGCCGGCATGTTGATGCCCAGGGCGAGCGTCTCGGTGGCGAAGACCGCCTTGACCAGGCCCCGGACGAAGAGCTCCTCGACGACCTCCTTGAACACCGGCAGCATGCCGGCGTGGTGGGCGGCCAGGCCGCGCTCGAGGCCGTCGAGCCACTCCCAGTAGCCGAGGACGGTCAGGTCCTCGCCGGGGATGGCGGTGACCCGCGACTCGACGACGCGGCGGATCTCGGCCCGCTCCTCGGGGGAGGTGAGCCGCAGGCCCGCCGCGAGGCACTGCTGCACTGCGGCGGCGCAGCCGGCGCGGCTGAAGATGAACAGGATCGCCGGCAGCAGCCCCTCCCGGTCGAGCCGGTCGACGATGTCGGGGCGCATCGGGCCGCGCCAGCGGGGCCCGCGCCAGCGGGGCCCGCGCCGGCCGCCGCCGGGACCGGCGCTACGCCCCTCGCCGAGCTCCAGCCGGCGCATGGTGTCGCGGGTGTAGCGCAGCAGCTCGGGGTGTACGTCGTGCTTGCGGGCGGCGTCAGCGTCGTGGAACAGGTCGAACATCCGCTTGCCGACCAGCATGTGCTGCCACAGCGGCACCGGGCGGTGCTCGCTGACCACCACGGCCGTCTCGCCGCGCACGGTGACCAGCCAGTCGGCGAACTCCTCGGCGTTGGACACGGTGGCCGACAGGGAGACCAGGGTGACCGAGGCGGGCAGGTGGATGATCACCTCTTCCCACACCCCGCCGCGGAACCGGTCGGCGAGGTAGTGCACCTCGTCCATCACCACGTACGCCAGGCCGTCGAGGGTGGCCGAGCCGGCGTAGAGCATGTTGCGCAGCACCTCGGTGGTCATCACCACCACCGGGGCGTCGCCGTTGATGGCGTTGTCGCCGGTGAGCAGCCCGACCTGCTCGGCGCCGTAGCGGTCGACCAGGTCGTGGTACTTCTGGTTCGACAGGGCCTTGATCGGGGTGGTGTAGAAGCACTTGCGCCGGCGGGGCGGGGCCCCGTCGCCGGCAGCGGGCGCCGGCGTGCCGCGCAGCGCCAGGTGTACGGCGAACTCGCCGACCACCGTCTTGCCGGCGCCGGTCGGGGCGCAGACCAGGACGCCGCTGCCCCGTTCCAGCGCCTGGCACGCCTCCCGCTGGAAGTCGTCGAGGTCGAACCCCAGATCGAGGGCGAACTCGTCAAGTGCCGGGAACTGTGAGGCCTGCGCGGCCCGGCGGCGCGCCGCGGCGTACCGCTCGGCGGGGCTCGACATGCCTCCAAGATTAATGCGTGCCGCCGACAGCCACCGGACAAGGCCAACCGGCAGGGGGGTCGGCGGCGGTCGGTAGGGTGCACGACGTGCCGGATCATGCCGAACCGCCCCACGCCTCGCGCGGCGCCGACGACGCCGTCCGCCCGGGTCCGTCCCGCCGGCCGGTGGAGGCGGTCCTGCTCGACTTCCACGGCACCCTCGCCCAGGTGGAGGAGCCCCGGGACTGGGTGCTCGCGGCCGCCGCCGCCTGCGGGGTGAGCCTGGAGCGGATGCGGGCCACCGCGCTGGCCGACCGGCTGCTGACCGCCGGCCGGGCGGGCGGGCCGCTGCCCACCCGGGTACCGCCCCGGCTGGCCGAGCTCTGGGCCGACCGGGACCTCTACCCGCACGCCCACCGGGGCGCCTACACCGGGCTGGCCGAGACCGTGGACGCGGGCATCGAGGGCTTCGCGGAGGCGCTCTACGAGCGGGTGCTGGTGCCCGAGGGCTGGGTGCCCTACCCGGACACCGCGGCGACCCTGGGGGCGCTGCGGGCCGGGGGCGTCCGGGTGGCCGTCGTCAGCAACATCGGCTTCGACATCCGGCCGCACTTCGAGGCCTGGGGGCTGGCCGGGCTGGTCGACGCGTTCGTGCTCTCGTACGAGGTGGGGCGCTGCAAGCCGGACCCGGGGATCTTCCTGCGTGCCTGCGGGATGCTCGGCGTCGATCCGGAGCGGACGCTGATGGTGGGCGACACCCCGGCCGACGCGGGGGCCGTCAAGGCCGGGTGCGCGGTGCTGGTGCTGCCGGCCGCCGAGGCGGGCCGGGCCAACGGGCTGGGCGCCGTCCTGGACCTGGCCGGCGTCGAGCAGCAGCGCTAACGGCACGCCGACAGCACCGTTAACATCTGGCGCTAACGCGAAGGCGTTATCGTCGCTGCCATGATCACCGAGACGTCGCCCCGGGACCGGATCGTCCGGGCCGCCGCCGCACTGCTCGCCGAGGGCGGCCGGGAGGCCGTCTCCACCCGCGCGGTCACCCGGGCGGCGGGGGTGCAGGCGCCCACCATCTACCGCCAGTTCGGCGACATGCGCGGCCTGCTGGACGCGGCGGCCAGCTACGGGTTCGCCGCGTACCTGCACGCCCAGGCGGCCGGGGACCTCGCCGACGACCCGGTCGACGACCTGCGCCGGGGCTGGGACCTGCACGTCGGCTTCGGCGTGGCCAACCCGGCGTTCCACGCCCTCATGTACGGCGACCCGCGCCCCGGCGAGACCCCGACCGCGGCCCGGGTCGCGGCCGACATCCTGCGCCAGCTCGTGCACCGGGTGGCCGAGGCGGGTCGACTGCGCACGAGCGTCGACCAGGCGACCGAGATGCTGCACGCCACCGCGTGCGGGGTCACCCTCACCCTGATCCGGACGCCGCCGCCGGGGCGCGACCCGGCCCTGTCGACCCGGACCCGGGAGGCGGTGCTCGCCGCCCTGGTCACCGACTCCCCCGCCGCCCGGGCGACCTCCCGGGCCGACCGTCCGGTCCGGCACGCGGTGGCGCTGCGCGCCGCCCTCGACACCCTCACCACGGATTTCACCCCCGCGGAACGCGCCCTGCTGACCGAATGGCTAGACCGCATCACCCGCACAACCCCCTGACGCACTCCCCCACTCCCTCGACGCCCTCGACGCCCTCGACGCCCTCGACGCCCTCGACGCCCTCGACGCCCTCGACGCCCTCGACGCCCTCGACGCCCTCGACGCCCTCGACGCCCTCGACGCCCTCGACGCCCTCGACGCCCTCGACGAGTCGATCATGCACTTCTGGTGCCGGTTTTGCGTGCATACGCGGCTTGCGCTGGACACCACGACTGCATGATCGGCGCGGGGCGGGCGGGGAGGAGCGGGCGGGGCGGGAGGGGTCAGCGGAGGAGGTGGAGGGCGGCGGGGGTGGCCGTGACGGTCAGGGGGAGGGCCAGGGCGCGCTCGCCGTCGGCGTACGTGGTGATGCCCTCGGCGCTCAGCTCGACCGTACGGGCGCGGTAGCTGCGCACCAGCGGGTGCGTCACGTGGGTGCCCCGGTAGATGCGCGGCTTGACCCGCATCAGGGTGCGCCGGTGGAACCGGCCGCCCACCACCACGTCGAGCAGTCCGTCGGTCGGGTCCGCGTCCGGGCAGATCCGCATGCCGCCGCCGTAGCTGGCGCAGTTGCCCACCGCCACCAGCACGGCGTCGACCTCGTGCGGCACCCCGTCGAGGCGCAGGGTGTAGCGGCGCGGGCGCAGCCGGGCCAGTTCGACCAGGATCGCCAGGTCGTAGCGGCGCGGGCCGCTCGGCCAGCGCATCCGGTTGGCGCGCTCGTTGACGATCGCGTCGAAACCGGCCGCGAGCACCGCGCCGTACCACCGGTCCGTACCGTCGGCCCCCGTCATCCGGGCCAGGTCCACCGGGCGGGTGCGGCCGTCGCGCAGCGCCGCCGCGATCACGTCGACGGCGGCGAGCGGGTCGGCCGGGAAGCCGGTGTCGGCGGCGAAGTCGTTGCCGGTCCCGGCCGGCACCGGGCCGAACGGGACCCCTGTCCCGGCGACCGCCTGCACCGCGCGGTGCACGGTCCCGTCGCCGCCGACCGCGACCAGGGCCGACGCCCCGTCGCGCACCGCCGCCCGGCAGGCCGCCTCGGCCTCGTCGGCGGTCTGCGCGTGCAGCGGGCGTACCGGCCGGCCGGCAGCCGCGAGCCGGTGCAGGACCTGCGGCAGCAGCCCTCGGTGCCGACCCCGGCCAGCGGTCGGGTTGGCCAGCACGGCGACGGGCCCGGCGCCGGCGACGGAGGGGTGATCGTCTGCGGTCACGGCGAGCACCGTACCGCCCCGGGACGGGCGGGGGCACCGTCCACCGTGCGGTCGGCGACCCGCCGGCGGAGCACCGCGCACCTCGGGCGCAACTGACTTTTGTCACGGCCGACCCGTGCGGCACGCATTCGTCGTCATGACTGAACGCACTGGAACCGCCATGGCCCGAACGGACAGACTCAGATCCGTCAGCAGGGCGATGGCATCGGCCGAACGACGCAGGCACCGACCGAACAGCGGAGGGAGTGGCCAGGGTGGACGAGCGCTACGACAGCTACTGCGCCGCCGACCGGCTCTTCTACGACTCCCTCGGCAGCGCGGTCGAGCAGCCCACCTTCGCGGCGGCGCAGCGGCCCGTCCCCGACGGCTGGCGCTCCGAGCCGCTCGACGACTGGCTTATCTACGCCCTCGAGGGCGGCACGCTGCCCCAGCAGGGCTGGAAGATCCACGTGTCGGCGACGCTGGACAACGCCGAGCGGGTGCTGGACGCCGTCTGGGACTACTGCGTCCCGCGCGGACTGTCCTTCAAGTTCCTGCGGGGCCCGCGCACCCTGCTGCTGCGCAACTCCAAGTACGCCTCCCGGGCGGCCAGCGGCAAGTTCGTCACCGTGTACCCCCGCGACGACGCGGAGCTGGAGCTGGTCTGCAAGGAGCTCGACGAGCTGCTCGCCGGCGAGGCCGGCCCGTACATCCTCAGCGACCTGCGTTACGGCGCCGGCCCGGTGCACGTACGCTACGGCGGCTTCGCCGCGCGGTACTGCCACTCCCCCGACGGCCAGGTGGTCCCGGCGATCGAGGACGACACGGGCACGCTGGTGCCCGACCGCCGCGACCCGGTGTTCCACGTGCCGTCCTGGGTGACGCTGCCCGACTTCCTCGGCCCGCACCTGGCCGCCCGCAACGCCACCAGCACCAACGAGGTGCCGTACCGGATCGAGAAGGTCATCCACTTCTCCAACGGCGGCGGCCTCTACGTCGGCCGGGACGTGCGGACCGACGACCAGCTGGTGCTGAAGGAGGCCCGGCCGCACGCCGGTCTCGACGCCGACGGCGCCGACGCGGTCGCCCGTCTGGCCCGGGAGGCCGACGCGCTGCGCCGGCTGGCCGACCTGCCGCAGGTGCCTCGGGTGCACGACGAGTTCGCCCTCGGCGAGCACCGGTTCCTCGCGCTGGAGTTCATCGAGGGCCGCCCGCTCAACAAGGTCCTGGTCGACCGGTACCCGCTGATCGACGCCGACGCCACGGACGCCGACCGCGCCGACTACACCCGCTGGGCGCTGGACGTGCACCGGCAGGTCGAGGAGGTCGTCACGGCGATCCACGACCGCGGCCTGGTCTACGGCGACCTGCACCTGTTCAACGTCATGGTCCGCCCGGACGACCGGATCGCGCTTGTCGACTTCGAGGTCGCCGCGCCGATCGACGGACACCGCCGGCCGGGACTGCGCAACCAGGGCTTCGCCGCGCCCCGGGACCGCACCGGTCCCGCCGTCGACCGGTACGCCCTGGCCTGCCTGCGGCTGGCGCTGTTCCTGCCGCTGACCCAGCTCGTCAGGCTCGGGCCGGACAAGGCCGCGCACCTCGCCGACGTGATCGCCGCGCACTTCCCGGTGCCAAGGGAACTCCTCGACGACGCCGTACGGGAGATCACCGGCGCCGCCCCGGCGGACGCCGGAGAGGCACCCGACCTCACCGTCGACGTCGGGCCGGCCCACCGGGACCGGCTCACCCGGGCGATCCTCGCCAGCGCGACACCCGACCGGGACGACCGGCTCTTCCCCGGCGACATCGAGCAGTTCCGCAGCGGCGGGCTCAACCTCGCCCACGGCGCCGCCGGCGTCCTGTACGCCCTGCACGTCAGCGGCGCCGGACGGTGGCCGGAACACGAGCAGTGGCTGGTCCGCCACGCCACGGCACCCGCCTCCGGCACCCGGTGCGGCTTCTACGACGGCCTGCACGGCGTCGCGTACGCCCTGGAGGCGCTCGGCCGCCGGCAGGACGCCCTCGACGTGCTCGACATCTGCCTGCGCCAGCCGCTGGACGGCCTGGACCACAGCCTCTCGGGCGGCCTCGCCGGCATCGCGCTCAACCTGGCCGAGCTGGCCGGACGCACCGGCGAGACGGCCCTGCGCGACGCGGCCTGGCGGGCTGCCGAGCGGGTGGTCGACCAGCTCGCCGACGACCCGGGGCCGGACATCAGCGGTGGGCGCAACCCGTACGCCGGGCTGCTGCGAGGCCGCACCGGACCGGCGCTGCTGCTGGTGCGGCTGCACGAGCTGACCGGCGACGAGGCCCTGCTGGACCACGCCGCCACGGCCCTGCGCCAGGACCTGCGCCGCTGCGTGGTGCGCCCCGACGGCGCGCTGGAGGTCAACGAGGGCTGGCGCACCATGCCCTACCTCGGGCAGGGCAGCGTCGGCATCGGGCTGGTGCTCGACGAGTACCTGCGGCACCGCGCCGACGAGCGGTTCGCCGAGGCCAGCGCCGGCGTACGCCGCGCCGCCCGGTCACCGTTCTACGCGCAGTCCGGCCTCTTCGCCGGACGAGCCGGCATCATCGCCTACCTGGCGGCGTACCCCGACGATCCGGGGCTCTGCCGCGAACGCGACGCCCAGGTGGCCCGGCTGGCCTGGCACGCCCTGCCCTACCGCGACGGCACCGCCTTCCCGGGCGAGCAGTTGCTGCGGCTGTCCATGGACCTTGGCACCGGCACCGCCGGCGTGCTGCTGGCGCTGGCCGCCGCACGGCCCGACGACCCGGTGCGCCTGCCGTTCCTCGCGCCCCTGGCGGGCGCCCCCGACTCCCTCGCCTCGGCGAGGGCGACCGATCCGTCCGACCAGCACGGAAGGAGGTGACACGACATGGCGCTTCTGGACCTCCAGGGCCTCGAGATGGCCCCCGCCGACCGCACCGGCGGTGGCAGCCGGGCGAGCCTGCTGCTCTGCGGCGACAGCTCGCTGTCCGTCACGACCTGCAACTGAGCCGGACGCCCTCACGGGCGACATCCAGCACAGGACCATCCGACCGAACAGCACAGAAGGAGATGATCGACATGGCGCTTCTCGACCTTCAGGGCATGGAGATGGCCCCCGCCGACCGCACCGGCGGTGGAAGCCGCGCGAGCCTGCTGCTCTGCGGCGACAGCTCGCTGTCCGTCACGACCTGCAACTGACCAGGTCATCACGCGAGGCCCTGGGCGGACGCCGTGTCCGCCCAGGGCCGCACGTCTTTCGCGGGAGAAGCCATGGGGACGCCGACCGGCTCCGACCGGCTGCTGCGGCGGGTGGTCCGCGACGGCGGCGGGTGGACGGTCCTGCTCGGCACGGTCTCGCTCACCGGCGCCGCCGCCGAACTCGCCCTGCCCGCCGCGCTCGGGCTCGCGGTCGACGCCGCCGTCGGCGGCGACCGCGGCGTCTGGTGGCCGGCCGCCGCCTGCGGCCTGATCGCCGTCCTCATGGTCACCGACGTCCTCGCCGACGTGGCCAGCGGGTACGGCGCGGCCCGGGCCACGGCGCGGCTGCGCCGGCGCCTGCTGCGGCACCTGTTCGCCTGCGACGTCCGCACCGTCCGCCGCCACCCCGTGGGCGACCTGGTCGGTCGGCTCGTCGGGCAGGCCGCCGAGGCCGGGCAGGCCGGCACCGCCGTGGTGTTCGGCGTCGTCGCGCTGCTCCCCCCGGTCGGCAGCGTCGTGGCGCTCACCCTGCTCGAACCGCTGCTCGGCGTCACCCTCCTCGGCGGGCTGGCCCTGCTCACGCTGCTCATGCGCGCCTTCGTCACCGACGCCTCCGCCGCCGTCGCCGGCTACCAGCGGGTGCTGGGGGACATCGCCGGGCGCCTGCTGGAGGCCCTCGGCGGCGCCCGCACCATCGCCGCCGCCGCGACCGTCGACCGGGAACGCGACCGGGTGCTCGCGGCCCTGCCGGAACTGCGCGGGTACGGGCTGCTCAGCTGGCGGCTGCTGGCCAGGGCGAGCGCCCGCACCGCCGCCGTGGGGCCGCTGCTTCAGGTGGCCGTCGTGGCCGTCGGCGGGTACGCGCTGACCGTCGGCTGGCTCTCCCCCGGCCAACTGGTCGCCGCCGTGCAGTACGCGGCCCTCGGCGCCGGACTGGGCGCGGTGCTGGCCACCTTGAACCGCCTCGTCCGCGCCCGCGCGGCGGCCGGCCGGATCGCCGAGCCGCTGGCCCACCCCGTACGCCCCGACGGCACCGAGCCGCTGCCGCCCGGCCGGGGGGAACTGCGGCTGCGCGGGGTGGGCGTACGCGCCGAGGACGGGCGGGCGGTCCTCGACGGGATCGACCTGACCGTCCCGGCGGGCGCCACGGTGGCCGTCGTCGGCCGCTCCGGCGCCGGCAAGTCGACCCTCGCCGCGGTTGCCGGCCGCCTGCACGACCCGGAGACCGGCGAGGTGCTGCTGGACGGGGTGCCGCTGCGCCGGCTCGACCCGTCCGCGCTGCGCCGGGCCGTCGGCCACGCCTTCGACCGGCCCGTGCTGGTCGGCGAGACGGTGCACGACGCGATCGGGCTCTCGCTGCCCGCCGGCTCGGCGCGACCGCCCGCCGGCACCGCCCCGGCCACCCCGGCGGTGCTGGCCGCGGCGCGGGCGGCGCAGGTCGCCGACGTCGTCGCCCGGCTGCCCGAGGGCTTCCGCACCCGGCTGGCGAACGCGCCGCTCTCCGGCGGTGAGGCGCAGCGCCTCGGGCTGGCCCGCGCGTTCCCCGCCGAACGGCTGCTCGTCCTCGACGACGCCACGTCCAGCCTGGACACCGCGACCGAACACCGGATCGCCCGGGCGGTGGCGGCCGGTGCCGGTGGGCGTACCCGACTCGTGGTGACCCACCGCGCGACGACGGCGGCGGCGGCCGACCTGGTGGCGTGGCTCGACGGCGGGCGGCTACGGGCCGTGGCGCCGCACCGGCAGCTCTGGGCCGACCCGGCCTACCGGGCGGTCTTCACGCCCGGCGGAGACGCCCGATGAGCGGCCCCGGCGTACGCCGCAGCACCTGGGCGGCACTGCGGGCCCGCCGGCGGGCCCTGGGCCGGTTGGCCGCCTGGTCGGCGGTGGAGGCCCTGCCGGCGCTGCTCGGCGGGGTGCTCGTGGCCCGCGCCGTCGACCGGGGTTTCCTGGCGGGTGAGTTCCGCACCGGCCTGGCCTGGCTGGCCGGGCTCGCCGCGGCCGTGCTGGTGGGCGCGGCGGCCACCGGGCAGGTGTACCGCAGCCTCGGGGCCGTGGTGGAACCGTTCCGCGACGAGTTGGCCGCCCGGGTGGTGCGGGGGGCCCTGCACGACGCCACCCGGGCCGGCGGCCGGGCGGACAGCGCCACCGTGGCCCGGCTGACCCACCAGGTCGAGGTGGTCCGGGACACCTTCGGCGGGCTGCTGCTGGTGGTCCGCGGGTTCCTGTTCACCGCCGGCGCGGCGCTGCTCGGCCTGCTCGCGCTGGCCCCGCCGCTGGCCGGTGCGGTGGCCGCCCCGCTGGTGGTGGGGCTGGCCGTGTTCGGGGCGTCGCTGCCGGCCATGGTGGCGCACCAGCGGGCCCAGGTGACCGCCGGCGAGCGGCTCGGCCGCTCGGCGGCGTCGGCGCTGGCCGGGCACCGCGACGTCGTCGCCTGCGGCGCGCAGGAGCGCGTGGTGTCCGACGTGGACCGGCGGGTCACGGCGCAGGCCGACGCGGAGCGGACGCTGGCCCGGATGGCGGCACTGCGCAGCCTCAGCCTCGGCGTCGGCGGCTGGCTGCCCGTGGCGGTGCTGGTGCTGGCCGCGCCGTGGCTGGTCCGGCAAGGTCTGAGCGCCGGCGCCGTGCTGGGCGCGCTGGTCTACGTCACCACCGGGCTGCAACCCGCCCTGCACGCGGTCGTGCAGGGCGTCGGCGGCGGCGGCCTGCGCTACGCCGTCACCCTGGGCCGCATCCTGCGCACCAGCCCGCCCCCGGGGCCCGCCCTTCCGCCGCCCAGCACGCCGCCGTCCCGCCCCGCCGCCGCCCCGCCGTCCCGCCCCGCCGCCGTCCCGGCCGGTCCTTCACCGGCCGCCGCCGGCCCGGCGCCGTGGGCCGCCGCCGTCGGCGACCCGCCGGCGGTCGCGCTGCGGGGGCTGACCTTCCGGTACGGCCCGCACGCCCGCCCCGTCCTGGCGGACCTCACCCTGACGGTGGCGGCCGGCGACCACCTGGCCGTGGTGGGGCCGAGCGGCGCCGGCAAGTCCACCCTGGCCGCGCTCGTCGCCGGGCTGGCGTCACCGGAGTCGGGCACGGTCCACCTGGCCGGCGTACCCGTCGACGGCACACCGCCGGAGGCGCTGGCCCGGCTGCGGGTGCTGGTGCCGCAGGAGGCGTACGTGCGTACCGGTTCCGTCGGCGACAACCTCCGCTACCTGCACGCCGACGCCGACGACGCGACGGTCCTGGCCGCCGTGCGCACCCTCGGCGCCGGTCCCCTGGTGGCCCGCCTCGGTGGCCTGGACGCCGAACTCGATCCCGCCGCCCTCTCCGCCGGGGAGCGTCAGCTCGTCGCCGCGGTCCGGGCCTACCTCGCCCCGGCGCCGCTGGTGATCCTCGACGAGGCGACGTGTCACCTGGACCCGACCCTGGAGGCGACCGTCGAGCACGCCTTCGCCCGCCGGGGCGGCACCCTGGTGGTGATCGCGCACCGGATCAGCTCGGCGACCCGGGCCCGGCGGGTGCTGGTGTTCGACGGCGACCGGCCGCTCGTCGGCAGCCACGACGACCTGCTGACCCGCTCGACCACCTACCGCGAGCTGGTCGGGCACTGGGAGGACGTGACGCCGCCGGACCGCGTGCCGCTCGGCCGGCCCTGACGGTCCCGGGGCCGGCGCCCGTCGTCAGATCCAGCCGGCCTCGCGGGCGACCCGCACCGCCTCCACCCTCGTGCGCGCGCCCGCCTTGCGGGCGATCCGGCCGAGGTGGTTGCGCACGGTCCCCGGGGCGAGCCCGAGCGCCCGGGCGACCTCCACGACCGGTGCCCCGGCCGCGGTCAGGTCGAGGATCTCCGTCTCCCGCGAGGTGAGCGGGCTGTCCCGGCCCAGTGCCGCCACCACCAGGTCGGCGTCGACCACCGACTCGCGGCGGGCGAGCCGCCGGATGCCGTCCAGCACCCGGTGCGGGGAGACGTCGGCGCCGAGGATCCCGACGGTGCGCCCCGGGACGAAGACCCGGTGCAGGCTGCGCGCCCGCCGACGGTCGGCCAGCACCAGCAACGGGCAGTGCCCCGCCACGCCCGCGTCGCCGATGAGGTCGAGGTCCACGACCGCCACGTCGGGACGCTGCGTCCGGACCGCCGGGGGCAGGGCCTCGCCCCGGTCCAGTTCCGCCACCACGCTGATGTCCGCCTCGGCGGCGAGCACGAGCGACAGGGCGCCACGGACCAGGGCGCCGTCGAGAGCGAGCAGGGTACGGATCACCGTTGGCCTTCCGGAGCGTCGTCAGACAGATCACGGACCGTCAGAATTCAAACACGTCCCGCCAGATTCCGCTCGGCGGGCGACCCGCCGCCGTCCAGGCCGTATCCGGCGGGCGACCCGCCGCCGTCCAGGCCGGACGAGGGGCGGGACGGCGTTGGCACGCCCCGGCCCGGGTGGGCGGGGCCGCCCGCTACATCCAGCCGTCGCGGCGGGCGCGCCACACCGCCTCCATCCGGTTGCGGGCACCGGTCTTGCGCATGATCGCCGACAGGTGGTTGCGTACGGTCCCGTGCGCCAGGTAGAGCCGGCGGGCGATCTCCTTGAGCGGCAGGCCCTCCGCGGCCACCCGCAGCACCTCCGCCTCCCGGCGCGTCAGCGGGCTCGACGCGGGACGCAGCGCCGTCACGGCGGCGGCGGCGTCGATGACCTTCCCGCCGGCGGCGAGTTCCCGGACGGCGTCGACGAGCGCCTCCAGGGACGCGTCCTTGCCCACCAGGCCCCTTACGCCGGCGGCCAGCAGGTCCCCGACGATCCGCTGGCTCCACCGGCGGCCCATGGCAAGCACGGCGGTGTCGGGCATCGCCCCGGTGATCTCGGCGACGACCTCGACCGGGTGCGGGGCGTCCGGCGCCAGGTCCACCAGCACCACGTCCGGCCGGTGCCGGCGCACCAGGGCGGGCAGCTCCGCCACCCCGGTCACCTCGGCGACGACCTCGATGTCCTCCTCGCTCGACAGTGCCGCGCACAGCGCGGTACGCAGCAGGCCCATCTCCTCGACAACGACGACGCGGATCAACGGGTGGCTCCGATCTGGGGGGTGCGGGGGCGGCGGGCGGTCCCGTTGACGGGACTACGCGGGCCGGCCGGACGGAACGACGGGATCATCAAGCGCGACAACGACGACCGACGGTCAGGGGCATCCGGGTGGCCCGGCGCGGCGCGGAACGGCCGGAGGGGCCGGACGAACGCGCGGGCGGGCCCGCCGGGATTCAGCCCGGGCGGGCACTCACCCCGGGAGACCGGTCGCCCGGGGCGGCCGGCGCGGGTGGCGGCCCGCCGTCGGCCGCCGTCGAAAGGGCCGCGTCGGCGCGGTGCCCGGCCGGTGCCGGGGCGCGGCCGTGCGTGGCGGCCGGGACGGCGCTCCGCCGCACGACGGGCCGGGCGACGGGCACCCTGGGCCGTGGCGGGGAGGCGGCCTCCGGCCCGGGGACGGGTGGACGACCAAACGTCGGGCGACGCACTGGACAGCGACCTCCCTCGTCGGATACGTCGACACATCGTAAAGATCTGCTTACCCGATTGCAGCTCGCGGATGTCTCGTGACGGATTGCCGACTGGGTGCTGACGGCTGACACGCCGTGCGTTAGGGGCCCGCCCGCGGTGCCGTACGCACCGGGCGGCAACGGAACAAGCCCCCCGGCGAGGGAGGGCTTGTGTCCGTTTGTGATCGGGGAACGACCGGCCGGTCAGGTCATGTCGTCGTAGCGGCGCTCGATCGGCGCCGGCGCGGCGACCGGCTCGGGGGCCGAGATCGGGGCGCTGGCGTCCACCCGCTGCCCGGCTTCCACCGGCTCGGGGTCGAACTCCAGCGGCGACACCTCGTCGTCGCCGACGCCCGCGTAGACCTCCTTGCCGCGTCCCCTGCGCTTGTCGTTGAGGAACGCCACCCCGACGGCGACGAAGTAGAGCAGCGACAGGCAGAGCGCCAGCAGGGTCATGCCGAACGGCCCGGGGTCGGGGGTGGCGATGGCCGCGAACGCGAAGCAGATGAAGACCACGGCCCGCCACCAGCTGAGCAGCCGGCGGGCGCTCACCACCCCGGTGAAGTTGAGCATCAGCAGGGTGAGTGGGAACTCGAACGCGACCCCGAAGAGCAGGATCATGTTGGTGACGAACGAGATGTACCGGGTCACCTCGAGCTGCGAGTCGGTGCCGGTGACGCCGGCCTCCAGCAGGAAGGCCAGGCCCTTGTCCACCACGAAGAAGGCCAGCACCGCGCCGGCGGCGAACAGGGGCGCCGCGATCGCCACGAAGACGTACGCCCACTTGCGCTCGTGCCGGTGCAGGCCCGGCGCGATGAACGCCCAGAGCTGGTAGAGCCAGACCGGCGCTCCGATGATCAACCCGATCCAGAGCGCCAGCTTCAGCTTGAGGACGAAGCCGTCGGTCGGTGCGAGTTGCAGGAAGTTCTGGCACTCACCGTCGACGATCATGCCGGGAAGCCGGCAGTACGGCTGCTTGAGCAGGTCGAACGCCGGCTGGGCGAGCAGGAAGCCGATGATCAGCCCGAACGCGATAGCCAGGGAGGCGCGGAACAACCGGGTACGCAGCTCGCGGATGTGCTCGATGAGCGTCATCGAGCCGTCGGCGGCCCGCTCGAAGTTGCTCGGGCCGCGCTTCTTGAGGGCGAAGGCCACGGGTCTCGGGCCCTTCGGTCAGTTGTCGCGGACGCGCTGCACCGGGTCGTTGACCGGGGGTGCGTACGGCTGCTGCTGCGGGGCGACGTGCGGCTGCTGCCCGGCGGGCGGCGGCGCGTACGGCTGACCCTGGACGGTCTGCGGCGGGAGCGGCTGGTAGCCGGACTGCGCGTCGGCCTTCTCGGCGAGGTCCCGGTCGTCGTCGTGCAGGCTCTTGGTCTCGGCCTTGATGATCCGCAGCGAACGGCCCAGCGAACGGGCCGCGTCCGGGAGCCGCTTCGCGCCGAAGAGCAGGATCAGCACGACCACGAGTATGGCGATGTGCCACGGCTTGAGGGCACCCATGGGAAGCTCCAGTCGCTCTGTGTCGTCGTGAGGGGTGTACCGCAGCCCATCGTACGTCCGTCGACGGCCGCTGCCACCCGCCGGGTGGTGGTGGTTCGTCCCGGCCGGTGAAGTCTTGACCAACGCGGGACGTCCCGTCAACCATCTGCCGCAGGATCGTTCCTGCGTGAACCGGAGCGGTTCGCGCAGCAACCGGGCACCGATCGATCAGTCGCCGCGTTTCGCCTTGATCACGGCCAGCCGCCGCTGGGTCGTGTCGAGCTGCCCCTGGAGAGCCTCCGCCCGCGCCTGGAGGGTCTCGGCGGTCTCCCGCAGCGCCTCCGCCTCGGTCGCCCGGCGTTGCAGGGCAACGGCGGCGCGACGCAGCCGGGGCAGCCGCGCCAGCACCGGCCGCAGGGCCAGGGCGAACACGACGAGCGCGAACAGCACCACCGCGAGCACGATCCACTTCACCACGGCGCTCAGCCTACTGCGTGCCGGCGGTGACCGCCGGGTCGGCCGGGGAGACCGCCCGCGCCGGGTCCGGCCCGCCGACGGGCACGGGTGGCGCGGCCGGCACCGGCGACGCGTACGCGTCGAGGGCGGCGACCGCAGCGGCCCGGACCTGCTCGGCCAGCTCGACCGGGGCGACCACCGCCACGTCCGGGCCCAGGCCCAGCACGAACCGGCGGGCCCAGCCCAGGTCGGTGACCCGCAGCGACACCAGCCACTGGTCGCCGCCGCCGGCCTCGACCCGCTCGCACGGGTAGTACTCGGTCAGCCACCGCTCGCCCCGACCGATCCGCAGGGTGATCAGCGGCAGGTCCGGCGACGGGCGGAACACGCCCTCGGTGAGGTCGTGCGGGCGGGCCTGCGGCGGCACCACCGCCCGCTCCTCCAACTCGGCGACGGCGTCGATGCGGTCGGCCCGGAACAGCCGCACCGCCTCCGCCCGGCGGCACCACGCCTCCACGTAGGCCCGCCCGCCGACCATCAGCATCCGCAGCGGGTCGACGACGCGGTCGGTGGTCTCGTCCCGCGCGGCCGTGTAGTAGGTGATGCGCAGCGCCCGGCCGCTCTCGACGGCCGTCCGCAGCTCCGCCACCCGCCGGGTGTCGGCGGGCAGCCGGACCTCGACCGGCGCCGCCACCAGGTCACCGGCAGCATTCTCGATCTTCGCGAGGGCCCGCTCGACGGCCTCCCGGTTGGTCACCCCGGGCGTCTCGGCGAGCATCCGCAGCGCCACCACCAACGCGAGGGCCTCGTCCGGGGTGAGCCGCAGCGGCCGGTCGATGCCGGCGTCGTAGGTGATCGTCACCCGGTCGCCGTCGAAGGCCATGTCGATCAGGTCACCGGGGCCGTAACCGGGCAACCCGCAGACCCACAGCAGTTCCAGGTCCTCGCGCAGCTGCCGCTCGGTGACGCCCAGGTCCCCGGCCGCCTCGGCGAGCTCGATGCCGGGCCGGGCCAGCAGGTAGGGCACCAGGTTCAGCAGCCGGGCCAGCCGGTCGGCCGACGCGCGGGAGCCGCCCCGGGCGGCCGGCCGGGTCACCGGACACCCCCGGCGACCGCGAGGTCGTCGTGCCGGGCGGCGATCTCCTTGAGCCGCTGGATCACCGCGTCGCGCACCTCCGGCGGATCGAGCACCCGCACGTCCGGGCCGTAGCCGACGAGCTGGCCCGCGAGGACGTCCGCGTCGGCGTAGGGCAGGACGAGCCGGTCGCCCTCCGGGCA
Source organism: Micromonospora reichwaldensis (assembly GCF_031845925.1). Classification (NCBI taxonomy): domain Bacteria; kingdom Bacillati; phylum Actinomycetota; class Actinomycetes; order Micromonosporales; family Micromonosporaceae; genus Micromonospora; species Micromonospora reichwaldensis. The sequence continues at coordinate 61,013 of NZ_JAVRFL010000019.1, forward strand.
GGCGGTGACGTCGACGGCCCAGCGGCGCAGCCCGGCGGCGCGTCCGTCGGCGACCAGCACGGTGGCCCGCCCGGTGCGTTCCGCCGGCCCCGACCAGCGGGCCACGTGGCTGATCAGGTCGACCCCGGCCGGGGGCTCGTAGCCTCCCGGAGCGCCGGTCGCCCGGACCGTGCCGACCACCCGGGACAGCCGGAAGCAGCGGGTCGCCTCGCGGTCGAGGTCGTGCCCGACCACGTACCAGCGGCCCCGCCAGCAGACCACGCCCCACGGCTGGAGGCGGCGGCGGGTCGAGTCGTCGCGGTCGGGCACCCGGTAGTCGAAGCTGACCTCGCGCCGGTCCCGGGCCGCGGCGGTGAGCGGCGCGAACGCCGGGTCCACCGTGACCATCGGCTCCAGGCCCAGCGTGGCCTGCGGGTCCACGTCGACGCCGGCGGCGCGCAGCTTCGCCAGCCCGGAGGAGGCGGCGGCGGCCAGGCCGGCGTGCTGCCACAGCCGGGCGGCGATGCCGACGGCGGCGGCCTCGTCCGGTTCGAGGGGGATGTCGGGCAGCGCGTACTCCCGGTGGGCGATCCGGTAGCCGGGCTCCGCGTCGAAGACGCTCGCCGTCCCGGTCTCCAGTGGCACGCCCAGCTCGCGCAGCTCGGCCTTATCCCGCTCGAACTTGCGCTGGAAGGCCTCGTGGTCACGCGCGTCGTCCGGATCGTGCTCGTAGCCGGGCACGGTCGCGGCGATCTGCGCGGCGGTCAGGAACCGCCGCGTGGACAGCAGGCAGATAACCAGGTTGACCAGGCGTTCGGTGCGGGTCCGCGACACGCGGTAGACGCTAGCAGCCCACCCGCCGCGCCCGTGCACCCACGCGGGCAGGACGTGCCCCGCGTCGCGCCCGGCCGGTTCACCGGTCGCCGGACGGCCCGCCACCGACGACCCTACAGTGACGTGGTGGCCCAGCCGGAGGTCAGGACCGGGAGCGTCGCCACCGTCGTGGTGGCGGGGGCCGCCAACCTCGCCATCGCGGTGGCCAAGCTCGTCGCCGGGGTGATCTCCGGGTCGGCGGCGATGCTCTCCGAGGCCGTGCACTCCGTCGCCGACACCACCACCGAGGTGCTGCTGTACCTCGCGTTGCGCCGCGGGGCGCGGCCCGCCGACGCCCGGCACCCGTTCGGGTACGGCAAGGAGAGCTACGTCTGGGCGTTCCTCGCGGCGCTGTTCACGTTCGTCGCCGGCGCCGGCTTCGCGATCACCCACGGCGTCACCACCAGATCACCGAGGAACTGGCCGTCCTGCCCGCCGTGCGGCGCATCGACACGCTGCTGACGATGCAGCTCGGCCCGAGCGACGTCCTGGTCGCCGCGAAGGTGGACTTCGACGACGACGCGAGCGGCGCGACCATCGAGGACGCCGCCGACCAGGCCGAGCGGCGGCTCACCGCCCGTTACCCACAGATCCGGTACGTCTTCCTCGACCCCACCCGCACCGGCGACGCCCCGGAACCCGGCGGCCCCGGCGACTGACCGCCGACCCGCCGCGCCGCCCCGGGCGCGCCCGCCGCGGACGGCGACGCTAGCGTGCCGGGCATGGTGCGATGGCGGTCGGGAACGGTGACGGCGCTGCGGCGGCAGTGGACCGGGGCGGTGGAACTGGACGTCGAGCTCCCCGACGGCGGCACCGTACGCGCCCTGGCCTACCCCGCGCTCGTCGGGCGGCCCGAGCCCGGCGACCGGGTGCTGCTCAACGCCGGCGCGCTGCTGATGGGCCTCGGCACCGGCGGATACGCCCTGGTCGTGGCGCTGCCCGACCGGCTGCCCCCGGACCCGCCGCAGGCCCTCGACAGCCGCGACGCCGGGCACCTCGTCAAGGCCCGCTACACCCCGCTGCAGCCGATCCTGCTCGGTGTCGACGAGGAGGCGTCCCCGCACCGGGAGGTCATGGAGGCCGCCGACGACCTGGCCGGCCTGCCCGTCGTCACCGCCGACCTGCACTCCGCGCTGCCGGCCGTCCTGGCGGGCATCCACGCCGACGCCCCCGCCGCCCGGGTCGCGTACCTGCTGACCGACGGCGGGGCGCTGCCGGCCTGGTTCTCCCGCACCCTCGCCGCGCTGGGCGACCACCTCGTCGGCACGGTCACCGTCGGCCAGGCGTTCGGTGGGGACCTGGAGGCGAGCACCGTGCACAGCGGGTTGCTGGCCGCCCGGCACGTGCTGCGCGCCGACGTGGCGATCGTCGCCCAGGGACCGGGCAACCTGGGCACCGGCACCCGGTGGGGATTCTCCGGGGTGGCCGTCGGGGAGGCCGTCAACGCCGTCGCCACGCTGGGCGGGCGCCCGATCGGATCGCTGCGGATCTCCGACGCCGACCCCCGGCCCCGCCACCGGGGCGTGTCGCACCACAGCCTCACCGCGTACGGCCGGGTGGCCCTCGCCCCCGCCGAGCTGGTCGTGCCCGACGGCCTGCCTTCGGCGCTGGCCGGCGAGGTGGAGGCGGCGCTGGCGCCCCTCACGGCGCGACACACCGTCGTCCGGGTCCCGACCGACGGGCTGGACGCCGCGCTGCGGGACACCCCGGTGACGCTGTCCACCATGGGTCGGGGCCTCGACGCCGACCACGCCTACTTCCTGGCCGCCGCCGCGGCCGGCCGGCACGCCGCGCGCCTGCTGTCCTGACCCGCGGCCACCACCGGGCCCTGGCACCCTGCGGGTGCGGCGGTCGCCTGCCCCGAACGGCAGGTGCCGGGACCCGGTGGTGGTCGGTCAGCTCGCCCCGTAGCCGTACCGCACGATGCGCTCGGCGGCCATCTCGTACACCGCCGGATCCTCCGGGGCCAGCGTGCCCAGCCCGTCCACGTACCGGTTGAACATGCAGAACGCCGCCGCGATCAGGACCGTGTCGTGAATCTCCAGATCCGTCGCGCCTGCGCCCCGGGCGACCTTGACCAGGTCCGCCGTCACCTCCCGGCCACTGCGCTGCACGGCACCGGCGATGTCCAGCAACGCCCGCAGCTTCTCGCTGACCTCGGCGGCCGCCGGATCGGCACGGACCTGGTCCACCAGCCGCATGCCCGAGGGCAGCTGCGCCGCCGCGAAGGCCGAGTGCGAGGCACAGCAGAAATTGCACTCGTTGAGCCCCGACACGTACGCCGCGATCAGCTCCCGCTCCCCCGCCGTCAGCGTCGGATGCGGGGCGCGCAACAGCGCCTCCGCCAGCTCGCCGAGCGGCTTGGCCGTCTCGGGACGGAACCGCAGCGGGCCGTTGATGCCCGGATGCTCCCGCTCGTCGAGGCCGAGGTCGATGTGTGCCATACGGTCACCCTCCCTGCCGCGACCACGCAGCGTGCGTGGCCCGTCACCGACAATGCCGAACGGGCACGACGGTTCCAGCTCAGCCGGGACCGGCACAACTTCCAGAATGCGGCGTCACCCCGGCCGGGGTGCCGGGTCGGACCGGTCCGTGGCGCCCGTCCGCGCTGCCGGCCGGGGTCAGACCAGGAAGATGAGGGCGAGCCAGGCGCCCACGATCAGCACCAGCGCGAGCGCCAGCACCCAGGTGGGCACCGTGTACTCGCCGCGCCGGTTGCGCTCGATCTCGGCGCGGATCTTCTCGCGGCGGCGCTCGGCCCAGTTCTGTCGCTGGTGGCCGCGCTCGGGGGGTTCGGAAGTCGTCATGGCGCGGTCAGCCTACCGGCCCGGCCGGCCCGGACGGTGATCGCCACCGCACCGGGCCGGCCGGCCGCCGTCACATGCTGGCGATCAACCGTTCCACCCGCTCGTCGTACGCCCGGAACGGATCCTTGCAGAGCACCGTGCGCTGCGCCTGGTCGTTGAGCTTGAGGTGCACCCAGTCGACGGTGAAGTCGCGCCGCTTCTCCTGGGCGTGCCGGATGAACTCCCCGCGCAGCCGGGCGCGGGTCGTCTGCGGCGGGGTCTCCTTGGCCTCGAAGATCTCCGGATCGGTCGCCACCCGGTCCACCTCGCCGCGCCGCTCCAGCAGCCCGTAGAGGCCCCGGCCCCGGCGCAGGTCGTGGTAGGCCAGATCCATCTGGGCCACCCGTGGGTGCGACAGCGGCAGGTCGTGCTTGCGCTGGTAGCGCTCGATGAGCCGCAGCTTGGTCACCCAGTCGATCTCCCGCGACACCGGTTCCAGGTCGCCGGTCTCCACCGCGCTGAGCACCCGGCCCCACAGCTCCACCACCCGCTTCGCGGTCTGGTCGCCGCCGCGCCGCTCCACGAACTCCGTCGCCTTGGCCAGGTATTCCTGCTGGATCTCCAGCGCGCTGACCTCCTTGCCGGAGGAGAGCCGCACCTTGCGGCGGCCGGTGATGTCGTGCGACACCTCGCGGATCGCCCGGATCGGGTTCTCCAGCGTCAGGTCGCGCATCACCACCCCGGCCTCGATCATCCGCAGCACGATGTCGGCGGTGCCGACCTTCAGCAGCGTGGTGACCTCGTTCATGTTGGAGTCGCCGACGATGACGTGCAGCCGCCGGTAGCGCTCCGCGTCCGCGTGCGGCTCGTCGCGGGTGTTGATGATGGGCCGGCTCCGGGTCGTCGCCGACGAGACGCCCTCCCAGATGTGCTCGGCCCGCTGCGAGAGGCAGTAGACCGCCCCGCGCGGCGTCTGCAGCACCTTGCCCGCCCCGCAGATCAATTGCCGGGTGACCAGGAACGGGATCAGCACGTCGGCCAGCCGGCCGAACTCCCCGTGCCGCGACACCAGGTAGTTCTCGTGGCAGCCGTACGAGTTGCCGGCCGAGTCGGTGTTGTTCTTGAACAGGTAGATCTCGCCCGCGATGCCCTCGTCGTGCAGCCGCTTCTCCGCGTCGACGAGCAGGCCCTCCAGGATCCGCTCGCCGGCCCGGTCGTGCGCGACCAGGTCCACCACCGAGTCGCACTCCGGGGTGGCGTACTCCGGGTGCGAGCCGACGTCCAGGTAGAGCCGGGCGCCGTTGCGCAGGAAAACGTTGCTCGACCGGCCCCACGACACCACACGGCGGAAGAGGTACCGGGCTACCTCGTCAGGGGACAGCCGCCGCTGCCCGCGGTAGGTGCAGGTGACGCCGTACTCGGTCTCGAGGCCGAAGATTCGCCGCTCCATGATGAGACATTAGCCGCCCGAGGCCCCAGATGGGCAGCGCACACCGTGCCGGTCTCACACGGGATCGGTGACGGTCGGTCCCGGGCACCGCAGCGCCGGTCCCGGCGGGCGCGCGGCGGCCACGGCCGCTCGTCCGTACGCCCGCCGGGTGCGGTGTGCCGCCGACGCCGCCCTTCCGCGCGGGGCGTCCCGGTTGGACGCTCCGCGCCAAGGATCCGCGACGGGCAGGCGGGTCCCGTACGGCGGCGTCGGAAGGCCTCTGAGAGGACCGGAAGCGGCGGGCGACCCTTGACACGCCCGGGAACGGCGGGCGGCGTGGGGTTGCACGACGGCGCGCGGGTCGCACTCGACCCGCGCGCCGTCGTCGCAGCCTGGGATGGGCGGCCGGGCGTGTCCACGCCCGACGGCCCACCCGGGACGTGCTCTGCTACGCCTCGGGGGTGTCCCGGCCCTCCAGGTCCGCCGAGCCGGCCGACGTGGTGGGCTTCTTCGCCTCCTCGGTCGGCGAGGTCGGCGTCTCCGGGCGGGCCGACACCGGCTCCTCGGCCTTGTCGCCGTCGAGCAGCGCGGTCAACGCGGCCCCGGTGATCCGGCGGAACGTCCGCCCCACCCGGCGGCGGTCCAGGACCGCCACCTCCAGCTGGTTGGCGGCGATGGTCCGGGCGGCGCCGCCCTCTCCCCCGACGCTGCTCAGGGCCTGCACGGCGACCTTCACCGCCTCGCCCAGCGACATGTCCGGACGGTGGTGGGACTTCAGCACGCCGGTGATGGCCTCGGCCTGCCCGCCCATCGCCATCCGGCCCGGCTCGTCGTTGACGGATCCGTCGTAGGTGAGCCGGTAGAGCTCGTCGTCCTCGGCGGTGGTGCCGACCTCGGCCACGCAGATCTCCACCTCGAACGGCTTCGACTGCTCGGTGAAGATGGCACCCAGGGTCTGCGCGAAGGCGTTCGCCAGGGCCCGGCCGGTGACGTCACGCCGGTCGTAGCTGAGGCCGTTCAGGTCGGCCATCCGCACGCCGGCGCGGCGCAGGTTCTCGAACTCGTTGTAGCGGCCGACGGCGGCGAAGCCGATCCGGTCGTAGATCTCACTGACCTTGTGCAGGGCGCTGGAGAGGTTCTCGGCGACGAAGAGCACCCCGCCCTCGTAGCTCAGGACCACCGCGCTGCGGCCCCGGGCGATGCCCTTGCGGGCCAGCTCGGAGCGGTCGCGCATGATCTGCTCGGGCGAGGCGTAGAACTGCATGGCCACGGCGGCGGTTCTCCTTAGGGCGCTGTGCTGACGGCTGCTGACTGGTACGGGCGGGAGCGGATCAACCGCCCGGGTTCTCCATCCGGCCGGAGACCACGCTCTCGGCGATCGCCGACATCTCCTCGTCGGTGAGCCGGTGGGTGCCCTCCGCCGTCGCCGTCATCACCACCGGGTAGATCCGCCGGATCAGGTCCGGGCCGCCGGTCGCGGTGTCGTCGTCGGCCGCGTCGTAGAGCGCCTCGACCGCGAGCCGGACCGCCTCGTCGATGGAGAGCCCCGGCTGGAAGCGCTTCTTCAGCGCCGACCGGGCGAAGAGCGAGCCGGAGCCGATCGCGTCGTAGCCGGTCTCCTCGTAGGGGCCGCCGGTGACGTCGAAGCTGAAGATGCGGCCGGCCCGCGCCGGGTCCTTCGCGGCCAGGTCGTAGCCGGCGAAGAGCGGGATCACCGCGAGACCCTGCATCGCGGCGCCCAGGTTGCCACGGATCATGGAGGCGAGCCGGTTGGCCTTGCCGTCGAGCGAGAGCATCGCGCCCTCGATCTTCTCGTAGTGTTCCAGCTCCACCTGGAACAGTCGCATCAGCTCGATGCCGATCCCCGCCGTGCCGGCGATGCCGACCAGGGAGTACGCGTCGGCCGGGTGGACCTTCTCGATGTCGCGCTGGGCGATCAGGTTGCCCATGGTGGCCCGCCGGTCGCCGGCCATCACGACACCGCCGGCGGCCGAGATGGCCACGATGGTGGTCGCGTGCGGCGCCATGTCGGCGGCCATACCCGGCGGCAGCGGCCGGCGGCCGGGCAACATCTCGGGGGCCACCTTGCTCAGGAACGAGGTGAAGGAGGACGTCCCCGCGTTGGTGAACACATCTGGTAGACGCCCGGATGGATCAAAACCCGCTGCCACGTGGTTCCTCTCAGATATGTGATCGCCCCGGCCAGCCGCGACCGATCGTCACGGAACTGGCCAAGGCCACCGTTGCAGTTGAAGCACAATATCCCGCGCACCCACCCGGTGCGATGATCGTGGTCGAGATGTTGGGGATCCGGCGTGCCACAGATCGCGCACACCCCGCCCTGCTCGGCCAGGAGCTCCTTCTCGCCGATGCCGTAGCGCCGCCGCAGGTGGCACTCGCGGGTACCGCGACAGAGCCGCTCAACCGTCGACGACAGCTCGCCATGGAACGGGCCGCCACGCAGGTTTTGCGGTGGTAGGCAAGCCCGTCAGCCCGCCGCCGATTGCGATGGAACTCGGCGACGGGCAGCAAGCGGCTGCGTTGGGGGCACACCTTGTCCGACGCCAGAAGCGAATCGGACATAAGTGCTATTGCCCCCCTTTCTGGACATATCCGCGCACGAACTCCTCGGCGTTCTCCTCGAGGACGGAGTCGATCTCGTCGAGCAGGTCGTCGACGTCCTCGGTGATCTCGGCGTGCCGCTCGGCGACCTCCGGGTTCGCCTCCGTGGTGACGTCCTCGATTTCCTCGCCCTGACGCGACTTGCCCGACTGCGACTGCCCGCCGCTGTCACGAGTGGCCATTGCTGCCTCCTCCACGATCGCCCTGCGATCAACTTACCTCGCGGAGGCGACGAAAAGCCCGCCGCGCGCCGCGTTCGGCACCCGACGGGCAATCGTCGACCCGGTCAGCCGCCGGTGAGGGTCTCCAGCAGGTCCTTGGCGCTCGCACAGCGGTCGAAGAGCGCCCCCACGTGCTTGCGGGTGCCGCGCTCCGGCTCCATCATCGGCACCCGCACCAGCGACTCCCGGCCGACGTCGAAGATGACCGAGTCCCAGCTGGCCGCGACGACCTCGGAGGCGTACTGGGCCAGGCAGCGGCCGCGGAAGTAGGCCCGGGTGTCCTCCGGCGGTTCGGTCATCGCCGTACGCGTCTGCTCGTCGTCGAGCAGCGTCTTCATCGCGCCCCGGGAGACCAGCCGGTGGTAGAGGCCCTTCTCCGGGCGGACGTCGGAGTACTGGAGGTCGACCAGTTGCAGCTTGTGCGAGCCCCAGCCGAGCTGCTCGCGCTCCCGGTAGCCCTCCAGCAGCCGCAGCTTGGCCACCCAGTCCAGCTCGTCGGCGCAGAGCATGACGTCACGGCCCAGCCTGTCCAGCACGCGCTCCCAGCGGGCGAGCACGTCGAGGGTCTGCTCGTCGGCGTCGGTGCCGTAGCGGTCGTCCACGAAGGACCGGACCCGCTCGTAGTAGGCCCACTGGAGGTCCAGGGCCGTCAGCCGTCGCCCGTCGCGCAGCCGCATCCGGTGCGTCAGGGACGGGTCGTGGCTGACGGCACGCAGCTCGCTGACCGGGTCGGCGATGCCGAGGTCGGGGCCGAGCGCCTTCTCCTCGATCATCGTGAGGATCAGCGCCGTGGTGCCGACCTTGAGGTACGTGGAGATCTCCGACAGGTTCGCGTCGCCGATGATGACGTGCAGCCGGCGGTACTTGTCGGCGTCGGCGTGCGGCTCGTCGCGGGTGTTGATGATCGGCCGCTTGAGGGTGGTCTCCAGGCCGACCTCGACCTCGAAGAAGTCCGCACGTTGGGAGATCTGGAAGCCGCTCTGGCCGCCGTCCTGGCCGATGCCGACCCGGCCGGCGCCGCAGACGATCTGCCGGGTCACGAAGAACGGCGTCAGGTACGCGACGATGTCGGCGAACGGCGTCTGCCGGCGCATCAGGTAGTTCTCGTGCGAGCCGTAGCTGGCGCCCTTGTTGTCGGTGTTGTTCTTGTAGAGGTGGATCGGCTGGGTGCCGGGGATGGTGGCGGCGCGCCGGGCCGCCTCGGCCATCACCCGCTCCCCCGCCTTGTCCCAGCGCACCACGTCCAGCGGGTTGGTCACCTCTGGTGTGGAGTATTCCGGGTGGGCGTGGTCGACGTAGAGGCGTGCGCCGTTGGTGAGTATCACGTTGGCCAGCCCGAGGTCCTCGTCGGCCAGCGCCTCGGCCGGGTCGTACGCGGCACCGGAGTAGGTGAAGCCCCGCGCGTCCCGCAGCGGCGACTCCTCCTCGTAGTCCCAGCGGGCGCGGCCGCCCCGGTTGAGTTCCGGGCGCGCCCCGTAGGCGTTGACCACCTGGGAGGAGGTGACCATGGGGTTGGCCCCGGCCTGGCCGGGAACGGAGATGCCGTACTCGACCTCGGTGCCCATGATCCGTCTTACGCTCATCGACCTACCCGCTTCGCTCGCCCGACCCGGTCCCCCGTCACGTCGAGCGTAGTCGGCCGCGCGGCGGATGGGGGCGTGGCGGACCGGGGCGGCGGGGGCGGAGAGGCGGGTACGGACGGGACGGGGCCCGTGGCGCGTCGCGCCACGGGCCCCGTGCGGGTGTCCGTCAGAGGTACTGGCCGGTGTTGCTGGCGGTCTCGATGGACCGGCCGGCCTCCGCGCCCTTGCCGCCGGAGACGAGCGTGCGGATGTAGACGATCCGCTCGCCCTTCTTGCCGGAGATCCGGGCCCAGTCGTCGGGGTTGGTGGTGTTCGGCAGGTCCTCGTTCTCCCGGAACTCGTCGACGCAGGCGTCGAGGAGGTGCTGCAGGCGCAGGCCCTTGCGTCCGGAGGTGAGGAACTCCTTGATGGCCATCTTCTTGCCCCGGTCGACGATGTTCTGGATCATCGCGCCGGAGTTGAAGTCCTTGAAGTAGAGGACTTCCTTGTCGCCGTTGGCGTAGGTGACCTCGAGGAAGCGGTTCTCCTCGGTCTCCGAGTACATCCGCAGCACGACCGCGTCGATCATCGCCGCGACGGTGGCCTGGGGGTCGCCGCCGTGCTCGGCCAGGTCGTCCGGGTGCAGCGGCAGCCCGGAGAGGATGTACTTGGAGAAGATGTCCTTGGCCGCCTCGGCGTCCGGCCGCTCAATCTTGATCTTGACGTCGAGTCGGCCCGGCCGGAGGATCGCCGGGTCGATCATGTCCTCCCGGTTGGAGGCGCCGATGACGATGACGTTCTCCAGCCCCTCCACGCCGTCGATCTCGCTGAGCAGCTGCGGGACGATGGTGTTCTCCACGTCGGAGGAGACGCCGGAGCCGCGGGTCCGGAAGATCGAGTCCATCTCGTCGAAGAACACGATCACCGGGGTGCCCTCGCCGGCCTTCTCGCGGGCCCGCTGGAAGATCAGCCGGATGTGCCGCTCGGTCTCGCCGACGTACTTGTTGAGCAGCTCCGGGCCCTTGATGTTGAGGAAGAAGCTGGTGTGCTTCTCCTTGCCCTCCCGCTCGGCGATCTTCTTCGCGAGCGAGTTGGCCACCGCCTTGGCAATCAGCGTCTTGCCGCAGCCGGGCGGGCCGTAGAGCAGGATGCCCTTCGGCGGGCGGAGCTGGTGCTCGCGGAACAGGTCGGCGTGCAGGAAGGGCAGTTCCACCGCGTCGCGGATCTGCTCGATCTGCGAGTGGAGGCCACCGATGTCGGTGTAGTCGACGTCGGGCACCTCCTCCAGGACCAGTTCCTCGACCTCGCTCTTCGGGATCCGCTCGTACGCGTACGCCGAGCGGGGCTCGATCATGAGCGAGTCGCCGGCCCGGATCGGCGAACCGATCAGGGTGTCGGCGAGGTGCACGATGCGCTCCTCGTCGGAGTGCGAGACCACCAGGGCCCGGTCGCCCGGGCTGCCGTCGGGACCCGCGAGGATCTCCTTGAGCATCGCCACCTCGCCGACCCGCTCGAAACCGAACGCGTCGACGATGTTGAGCGCGTCGTTGAGCAGGACCTCCTGGCCGCGCCGCAGCTCGGCGACGTCCAGCGAGGGCGAGACGGCGACCCGGAGCTTGCGTCCGCCGGTGAAGACGTCCACCGTGCCGTCGTCGTGCCGCGCAAGGAAGACGCCGTAACCACTCGGCGGTTGCGCGAGGCGGTCGATCTCCTCCTTGAGCGTCACGATCTGCGCGCGAGCCTCCTTGAGGGTGCTCACGAGCCGGTCGTTGTTCTCGGTCAGCCGCGCCAACTGTGCCTGGGTGGCCGCCAGCCGCTCTTCGAGCTGCCGGACGTGTCGGGGGCTTTCGGTCAACTTGCGCCGCACCAGAGCGAGTTCCTCTTGAAGGAACGCGACCTGCGTGGAGAGATCGTGGGCCTCCTTCTCCCACCGTGCGGCGCGCGAGTCCGCGTCGTCGCTGCGTGCCACGTCCCACCTCCCCGGGGGGCTTGAACGTTCTGCCCTAACACTAGCCGCTATGAGGCCGATTCGGTCCCACGCAACGCGCTCGTCACCGAACCTTGATCGCGAAGGGTGGCCCGGGGGGCCGGTACGGGCGTTCGGGTACCGTCGGGGCGTGGGACGGGAGAACATGGGGGGTGCGCCGTGGCGCAGGTCGTGACGGACGAGTTGCAGGTCTGGGTTGACCAGGATCTCTGCACGGGCGACGGGCTCTGCGTGCAGTACGCGCCCGAGGTCTTCGAGTTCGACGTCGACGGGCTGGCGTACGTCAAGGGCCCCGACGGCGAGCTGCGGATGGCGCCGGGCAGCCGGGTCGACGTGCCGGAGCACCTGCGCCTCGAGGTGATCGACTCGGCGAAGGAGTGCCCGGGCGAGTGCATCCACGTGGTGCGCGGCAGCGACGGCGTCGAGGTGGCCGGCCCGGAGGCCGAGGAGGACTGACGGCCCCGGCCCTCCCGCGCCGTGGCGCGGGAGGATCGAGACGTCCGGGAACGCCGCCTGCGCGGCCCACCCGGGCGTACGGCTCAGAGCATCGGTCGGCCGACCACCGAGGCGACCAGGCGGGCGAACTCCTCCAGGCGGGCGATCTGTCCGGCACCGCCGTCGTCGAGGGTCTTGCCGAAGCGCAGCGCGTCGTGCCGGGGCGCGCCCACCGCCTCGTCGCTGGGCGGCGCCTCGTCCAGCGAGGTGAGCAGCAGGTAGACGTCGATGCTGTCGACCCGGATCCCGCCGTCCTCGGCACGGGTGAGCCGGCGCCGGCAGCCGACCTCGGTCACCGTGGAGACCGGCACCACCCGCAACGACGAGGTCATCGAGCCCGGCGGCCCGTCCTCCGGCGGCACGTCCTCGCCGTGCCAGAGGACGAGGCGGCTGCCGTCGCAGACCACGACCTCCTGCCACACCCCGTTGACCTCGTTGACGAAGCGTTCCAGGGTGAAGCCGAGCACCGAAGCGCCGCGCAGCACCCCACCGAGCGCCTCGAGCGCGACGTCGGGGTCGCGCAGGTACGCCCGGGCCGCCGATTCGAGGTCCTGGTAGGGCGACCAGTCCGGGAACACCGCCGGCAGGTCACCCCCGCCGAAGCCGGGCCGGCTCATGCCACCTCCCCGTGCCCGGCCCGCCGGCACGCGCCGACGGGCGGGATCCGTCCGTTCACTCCTCGTCGCCCCGCTGCGCCGTCACGGCCGTTCCGTGTCCTCGGCCGCCTGCTGCGTCGAGGCAGCCGCCGCCTGCCTGGCGGCCTCGGCCTCGCGCAGCGCCTGGCGGCGTTCGGCGTACGCCTCGGCGCCCTTGCTGGGCTTGCGGCGCCGCGGCGGTGCGGTGACGCCGGGGGCGAGCTTACGCGCGGAGACGAGGAACGCGGTGTGCGCGATCATGCGGTGGTCCGGGCGCACGGCCAGACCCTCGGCGTGCCAGTCGCGCACCAGCGACTCCCAGGCCCGCGGCTCGGTCCAGCCGCCGCGCTCACGCAGCGCCTCGACCAGCTCGGACAGCTGCGGGGTGGTGGCGACGTAGCCGATGAACACGCCACCGGGCACCAGCGCCCGCTCGACCATGTCGAGGGTCTCCCACGGGGTGAGCATGTCGAGGATGATCCGGTCGAAGCCGGTCTCGGCGCACCCGGCGACGTCGCCCACGTGCAGGTGCCACGCCGGGTGCGGCCCGTTGAAGAACGCCTCGACGTTGCGCCGGGCGATCTGGGCGAAGTCGTCGCGCACCTCGAACGAGTGCAGCTCGCCCCCGGTGCCGACCGCGCGCAGCAGGGAGCAGGACAGCGCGCCGGAGCCGGCGCCGGCCTCCAGGACCTTGGCGCCGGGGAAGATGTCGCCCATGGCGACGATCTGGGCGGAGTCCTTCGGGTAGATCACCTGGGCGCCGCGCGGCATGGAGAGCACGTAGTCCGACAGCAGCGGTCGCAGGGCCAGGAACGCGGTGCCGCCGCCGGTGGTGGTGACCACGCTGCCGTCGGGCAGGCCGATCAGCGCGTCGTGCTCCAGGATGCCGCGGTGGGTGTGGAACGCCTTGCCCGGCTCCAGGGTGACCGTGTGCATCCGCCCCTTGGGATCGGTCAGCTGCACCCGGTCGCCGATCCGGAACGGGCCGCGGTGCACGGGGGGCAGCGCCGGGGTGTCGGCGGGCACCGGGGTGCCCGGGTCTGCCGGGGCGGCGGGGGGAGTTGCGGTCACGTGTTCATCTTCCGTTGAGGTTCGAGGAGCTGAGCCAGATCCGCGATGTGCAGAATGCCCACGACATCTTCGCCTGAGGTCACCACGTACTGCGCGCCCGGGTGGGTCTGCACGGTCTCCATCACGCGTTCCCCGTCGAGTCCCACCGGCATCGTGGGCAGGTCGGGCAGGGATCGGGCGACCGCGTCGACGGCCAGCCAGGGGCGGCGTTCCGCGGGCACGGCGTCCGCCGCCGCCGGGTCGACCAGGGCGACCGGCCGGCCGGCGGTGTCGGTGACCACGAGGGCGGCGCCCGGGGTGCTCCCGTCGGCGCGCCGGCGCTGCGCCTCGGCCAGCGGCGTGCCGGTGGGCACGGCGAGCACGGGCCGGGCCAGTCGGGCCAGGTCGATCAGCGGGAAGCGGCGGCTGATCCGGGCCATCCGGATCGACTGCCCGGCGCCGCGCCACAGGGTGAACGCGACGAGCAGCATCAGCGGCAGCGCCAGCGGCGCCAGGTCGCGGGTGAGGGTGAGCAGGGCGACCAGCGCGGCGGTGCCGACGGCCACGACGCGTCCCACCCAGCCGGCGACCTCGGTGCCGCGGTGCCGGTCGTGGGTCACCGCCCAGACCGCCGCCCGCAGCGCCCGGCCGCCGTCGAGCGGCAGGCCGGGCAACATGTTGAACAGCGCGACGATGACGTTGCTCACGGCAAGTTGGAAGGCGAGCTGGTTGGCCAGGGTGCGGTCGGGCAGGGCGAGGGTGGCGGCGACCGCGAGCACGCCGAGCACGGCGGAGACGGCCGGGCCGGCGAGCGACACCAGCAGGTCGATCCGGGGCGTCGGGGCGTCGCGGTCCATCTCGGTGTAGCCGCCGAGCAGCTCCAGGGTGATCCCGCGCACACCGATGCCGTAGCGGCGGGCGGTGAGGGCGTGCCCGAGCTCGTGCAGGAGCACCGAGCCGAGCAGGGAGACCACGAAGCCGAAGCCGATCAGGTAGCCGGCGAGCTGGGACAGGTCGAGCTGGCGGCGGGCGAACTCGGCGTACAGCACGGTCACCAGCAGGGTGAGCAGCACCATCGAGCCGTTGAGGTGCAGCGGCACCCCGAACACCCGGCCCACGGTCAGGCCGCCCCGCGCGTCGGGCCGGCGGCGCGGTCGCCTCGTCTGCTCCATCGGATCGATGCTACGCGGCGGAGATCATGCGCCGGCGTGACGACGGGACCGGACGCCGGCGCGGCGCGGCGCGGCGCAATCGTGCACCGTCCGGGCGACGCGATCATGCACCGGTGCGGCGACGGCGGTGGTGTCACACCGGTGCCCTAACCTTCCGGGCATGACGGCGGAACCGGTGACCACGCAGCATTCCCCGACCCCGGCCGATGTCCCGGCGACGGTGCGGGCCTCGCTGTCGCCGTCACGGGCGGCGGATTTCAAGACCTGCCCGTTGCTCTACCGGTTCCGCAGCATCGACCGGCTGCCCGAGCGGCCGACCGTCGAGCAGGCCCGGGGCACGCTCGTGCACGCGGTGCTGGAGCGGCTGTTCGACCTGCCGGCCGCCGGGCGCACCCCGACGGCCGCCGGCGACCTGGTGGCCCCGCAGTGGGACCGGCTCGTCACCGAGCAGCCGGAGCTGGCGGCGCTGTTCGCCGACGGCGACCCGGCGGCGGCCGAGTTCCTCCGCTCCGCCGCCGGGCTGCTGGAGGGCTACTTCGCGGTGGAGGACCCGCGCCGGCTGGAGCCGGCCGAGCGGGAGAGCCTGATCTCGGCGGTGGTCGACGAGGAGCTGCTGATCCGGGGCTACGTCGACCGGCTCGACGTGGCGCCCGACGGGGCGCTGCGGGTGGTCGACTACAAGACCGGCGGCGCGCCGCGCGAGGCGTTCGAGGCCCGGGCGTTGTTCCAGCTCAAGTTCTACGCGCTGGTGCTCTGGCGCACCCGGGGCGTGGTCCCCCGGGTGCTGCGGCTGCTCTACCTCAAGGACTCGGAGGTCTGCGACTACGCCCCGGACGCCGACGAGTTGCTGCGCTTCGAGCGCACCGTGGTGGCGTTGTGGCGGGCGATCGAGCAGGCGACCGCCCAGCAGGATTTCCGTCCCCGTCCGAGCCGGCTCTGCGACTGGTGCAGCCACCAGGCGCTCTGCCCGACCTTCGGGGGCACCCCGCCGCCGTTCCCGACGCAGGCGGCGCCGGATCCGCTGCGCGACGCCCGGTCCCGCCCGACACCTCCCGGCGCCGACGAGTGACCGGCTGACCGGCGCACCGCCATCCGGTCAGGTTCGCCGCCGCTCGGCGACGGGTTCCAGCCGCCGCACGGCCGGTCGTCTGGCGCCCCGGCGGCGGGTGACACCGCGTCGGCCGCCCCGACGGGGACGAGCTGCTCTCCTCCTGAGGGATGAGGCCGGGCTCACCGCCGGCGACGATCAATCGGCCGCCACGGCGGATAGCGTCGCGGTATGACTTCGGGCCCCCGGGAGTGGCTGCGCCGGCACCCCCTCGCCGCGGACGTGCTCCTCGCCGGCGGGCTCGTCGTGGCGGAGGTGGTGCTCATTGCGCTAACTCCCCGCGACTACTGGCCGGGGCGCCTGCTGCCGGCGCTGGGCTGGAGCGTGGTCTGCGCCGTGCCGGTGGCGTGGCGGCGGGTGGCGCCGTGGGCGGCGGTCGCGATGGCGGTGGCGACGCTGGCGGTGCCCCTCCTGCTCGGCCCCGCGCCGACCACGCAGGGCATGACCTTCATGGTGCTCACCTACACGGCGGCCGCCGCCGGGCCACCGCGTACGGCGGTCGTGGCGGCGCTGGTGCTGTGGATACCGGTCGCCGCCACCAGCGCCCTCGCGCCGCCGCCCGACGAGCTGCTGGCGAACGTCAGTCCCGCCTACCTCGTGCTCAACAACCTGCTGGTGGGCGTGGTGTCGTACTCGGTGGGACGCGCGGTGCACGCCCGTCGAGCCTCCACCCAGGCGCTGCGGGAGCGGGCCCGGGCGGCCGAGGAGAACCAGCGGTCGCTGGCCGAGCGGGCGGTCGCCGACGAACGCCGCCGCATCGCCCGCGAGCTGCACGACGTGGTCGCGCACCACGTCAGCGTGATGGGGGTGCTGGCCACGGGGGCCCGCCGCGTACTGCCGAAGGATCCGGGCGCGGCCGACGGGGCGATCGCCACCATCGAGGAGACCAGCCGGGCGACGCTGCGGGAGATGCGCCGGCTGCTCGACGTGCTGCGTACCGACGCCGAGCCGGCCGCCGAGCTGGCTCCGCAGCCGGGGCTCGCCGGCATCGAGGCGCTGGTGGAGCAGGTGCGCGACGCCGGCCTGCCGGTGACCCTGCGGGTCGAGGGCACCCCGGCGACACTGGAGGAGGGGGTGGCGTTGACCCTCTACCGGATCACCCAGGAGGCGCTGACCAACGCGCTCAAGCACGCCGGCGCGGCCACCGCCCAGGTGCTGCTGCGCTTCGACGGGGACACGGTCGACGTGGAGATCGCCGACACCGGGCGCGGCCCCGGGCCCGACGGCGACCGGATCGGGCACGGCCTCGTCGGGATGCGGGAGCGGGTCGCCCTCTACGGTGGTGTCCTGCGTACCGGGGCGCGCCCGGGCGGGGGCTTCCGGGTGTCGGCGAGGATCCCGGTGGAACCCCGGGACGCGGCGGCGTGACCGGGGATCGGAACGGGGGAATCAGGTGACCGACGCGACGGTGCCGGCACGGCCGGTACGCATCCTGCTCGCCGACGACCAGCCACTGCTGCGTACCGGCTTCCGGATGGTGCTGGGCACGGAGGACGACCTGGACATCGTCGCCGAGGCCGCCGACGGCCTGGAGGCGGTGGAGCTGTCCCGCCGGCTGCTGCCCGACGTGGTGCTGATGGACATCCGGATGCCGCGGATGGACGGGGTCGCCGCGACCCGGGCGATCGTCGACGCCCGGCTGCCGGTGCGGGTGCTGATCCTGACCACCTTCGACCTGGACGAGTACGTGGTGGGGGCGCTGCGGGCCGGGGCGAGCGGCTTCCTGGCCAAGGACGTGCCGGCCGACGACCTGGTGGCGGCGATCCGCACGGTGGCCGCCGGGGACGCGGTGGTCGCGCCGCGGATCCTGCGGCGCCTGCTGGACCGCTTCGCCGACGCACTGCCCGATCCCGCGGCCGCGCCGCCCCGCACGCTGAGCGCGCTGACCGAGCGGGAGCGGGAGGTGCTCGTGCACGTGGCCCGGGGGCTGTCCAACGCCGAGATCGCCCGGGCGTTGTCGGTCAGCGAGACCACCATCAAGACCCACGTCGGGCACGTACTGACGAAGCTGGGGCTGCGCGACCGGGTGCAGGCCGTGGTGCTGGCGTACGAGTCGGGCCTGGTCCGCCCGCGGGCGTAGCGCCTCGTCGCCGGCCGGCGCGGGCGGCGTACCCGGGGATGCGCCACGGCACGCGGCGCGGTTGCCGCCGTCACCTACCGTGACCGGAGACGACGCCGCGCGGTTGACCCTGACGCGGCGTCACTGTGCAGGATCGGTCCCGGCCGGCGGAACGCGTCCGACCGGCCGCCCACTCAGGGGCAACCCTGAGTCGGCATTGGGGGGCACCCGCAGCGCGAAATCCGCCACGGCTCCGACCGGAGTCGGACGGATCGGGGCCGGCGGGCACAGATGATGGGACTGCCGCGCCGGACCAGCGGGGGCGGCGCGGACCGAAGACAGACGGAAGAGGTAGATGACGTGACCGCGACGGTAGGCCAGCAGGCGCAGGCCGCGGCCCGGGCGAGCGACGTGTGGAAGGTGTACGGCAGCGGCGAGGCGCAGGTCATCGCGCTGCGGGGGGTCAGCGCGGAGTTCGAGCGGGGCCGGTTCACGGCGATCATGGGGCCGTCGGGCTCGGGCAAGTCGACGTTGATGCACTGCCTCGCGGGCCTGGACTCGGTGACCCGGGGCACGGTGTCGATCGGCGACACGAAGGTCACCGGCCTGGGCGACGCGGGCCTGACGAAGCTGCGCCGCGACAAGGTCGGCTTCATCTTCCAGCAGTTCAACCTGCTGCCGACGTTGACGGCGAAGGAGAACATCCTGCTGCCCCTGTCGATCGCCGGGCGCAAGCCGGATCCGGCCTGGTACGACACGGTGATCGCCACGGTCGGGCTACGGGACCGGCTGGACCACCGGCCGGCGCAGCTCTCCGGCGGCCAGCAGCAGCGGGTGGCGTGCGCCCGGGCGCTGGTCGCCCGGCCCGAGGTGATCTTCGCCGACGAGCCGACCGGCAACCTGGACTCGCGGGCCGGCGCGGAGGTGCTGAACTTCCTGCGCAACTCGGTGCGCGAGCACGGGCAGACCATCGTGATGGTCACCCACGACCCGACCGCCGCCGCGTACGCCGACCGGGTGGTCTTCCTCGCCGACGGGCAGATCGTCTCCGAGCTGATCGAGCCGACCGCCGACACGGTGCTGGACACCATGAAGAAGCTGGACACCCCCGCCGAGGTGGCGCGCTGATGTTCCGCGCGACCCTGAAGAGCCTGCTGGCCCGCAAGGTCCGGCTGATCCTCTCCGGCCTGGCCGTGGTGCTGGGCGTCATGTTCGTCTCCGGCGCGTTCGTGCTCACCGACACCCTCGGCCGCTCGTTCGACGCGATCTTCGCCGACGCGTACGAGGGCGTGGACGTCAACGTGGCCGCCAAGCCGAAGATCGACGTCGGCGAGGCGGAGGGCATGCCGGTGGCCGCGCCCGTGCCGGCGGCCACCCTCGACAAGGTCCGGGCGGTGCCCGGCGTGGCCGAGGCCACCGGCATCGTCGGCGTCGACGGGGCGCGGCTGATCGGCGGCAACGGCAAGGTCGTCGCCTCGTTCGGCCCGCCGCAGCTGGGCGAGAACTGGACCGGCGAGAGCGACCTGGTGCGGTTGCGTGAGGGGCGGGCCCCGCAGGCCGACGACGAGATCGTCATCAACAAGGCGCTCGCGGTGGCCGGCAAGGTGAAGGTCGGCGACCGGGTCGGCGTGCTGACCCTCCAGCCGAAGCAGGAGTTCACCATCGTCGGCGTGTTCGGCTACAGCGGCGGCCGGGACTCCATCGGTGGCGCCAACGAGATCATGTTCACCACGCCGGTCGCGCAGAAGCTGATGCTCGGCGCGCCGGACACCTTCAGCAACCTCTCGGTCACCGCCGCCGACGGCGTGTCCGACGAGGCGCTGCGCGACGCCGTGGCCGCCGCGCTGGGCGCCGACTTCGAGGTCAAGACCGGTACGCAGCTGTCCGAGGACGCGGCGGCCGGCATGAAGGAGGCGCTGTCCTTCTTCAACCGGATCCTGCTCGGCTTCGCCGCGGTGGCGCTGCTGGTGGGCACCTTCCTGATCCTCAACACCTTCTCGATCATCGTGGCGCAGCGCACCCGCGAACTGGCGCTGATGCGCGCCGTGGGTGCCAGCGGCCGGCAGATCATCGGCTCGGTGGTGCTGGAGGCCATCGCGGTGGGGCTGGTCGCCTCGGTGCTGGGCCTCGGCGCGGGCATCGGCATCGGCGCGCTGCTGGCGTACCTGTTCAGCACGTTCGCCGGCGGGCTGACCCTGGCCGGGATCGGCGTGCCGCTCTCCGCCGTGGTCGGCGCGTTCTCCGTCGGTCTCGTGATCACCGTGGTGGCGGCGCTGCTGCCGGCGCTGCGGGCGTCGCGGATCCCGCCGATCGCGGCGATGCAGGACGTGGCCACCCCCGACCGCCCGCTGACCAAGGTCACCGTGGCCGGCGCGATCGTCACGGCCGTGGGCGGCGCGCTGCTGGCGCTGGGGCTCACCGGCAACGCCGGGGGCAACACCCTCGCCACCATCCTCGGCGGGGTGCTGTTCGCCTTCATCGGCGTGGCACTGCTGACGCCGCTGATCAGCCGGCCGGTGGTGAGCCTGCTCGGCGCGCTCTTCGCCTGGTCGGTGCCGGGCAAGCTGGGCCGGCTCAACTCGGGGCGCAACCCGCGCCGCACCGCCATCACCGCCGCCGCGCTGATGGTCGGCATCGCACTCGTCACCGGCGTGACGGTGATCCTGGACTCGGCGAAGAGCAGCATCGGCGGGCTCGCCCAGGACAGCCTGAAGGCGGAGCTGGTGATCGCCGGGGCGCAGAGCGGCCCCCGGCCGCCGAGCTTCGACCCGGCGGTGCTGGAGAAGGCCGCCGCGATCCCGGGGGTGCGCCTGGCCGACGGCGAGTACGGCGACCTGGCGATGGTCGGCGGCGAGCGCACCTGGGTGGCGGCGAGCAGCGACGTCGCCGCGCTGCGGCAGATCTTCGGGGCCGAGCCGACCGCCGGCGACATCGACCGGTTGGCGCCGGACGGGATGCTGGTCAGCTCCGACACCGCGACGGCGCGCGGCCTCTCCGTGGGGTCGAAGGTGCCGGTGCAGACGTCCCGGGGCGAGGCGCGGACGTACACCGTGACCGGCATCTACGCCAGTTCCCAGCTGACCAACCCGGTGGTGCTGCCGGCGGAGGCGGCGAGCGGCTTCGCCATCCCGCAGCCCATCCAGGGCTTCATCCAGTTGGCGCCGGGCACCCGGGTGGCCGACGTGCAGCCGCAGATCGAGGCGCTGCTGGCCGACTCCCCCGAGGTGTCGGTGGCCGACCGGGAGGCGTTCATCGAGCAGCAGACCGGTCAGCTCGACGGGCTGCTCATGATGATCCAGATCCTGCTGGCGTTGGCCATCGTGATCGCCGTGCTCGGCATCATCAACACCCTGGCGCTGTCGGTGCTGGAGCGCACCCGGGAGCTGGGGCTGCTGCGGGCCATCGGCCTGCGTCGGGCGCAGACCATGCGGATGATCACCGTAGAGGCGGTGGTGATCTCGGTGTTCGGCGCGCTGCTCGGCGTCGTCGTCGGCGCCGGCCTCGGCGCGGCCGTGGTCGAGGCGCTGCGCGACGAGGGCATCACCGACCTGGTGCTGCCCTGGACCCAGATGGGGATCTTCCTCGGGCTCGCCGCGATCGTCGGGGTCGTCGCCGCGGCGCTCCCGGCGGTGCGGGCCGCCCGGATCAACGTGCTCGGCGCCATCGCCCACGACTGATCCCGACGCACGACGAGGGCCCCGCCGACCGGCGGGGCCCTCGTCCGTCAGGCATCGCTCGTCGTGTCAGGCGCCGGGCGGCGGCGCGCCGAGCAGGGCGGCCAGCAGCTCCAGGTCCGCGCCGGTCAGGCTCTCCAGCTGGTGTACGCCGTCCAGCGGCCCGATCGGCACCTCCGCCGGTACGGCCAGCACCGCCGCGCCGGCGGCGAGCGCGCTGGCCACCCCCGTGGGCGAGTCCTCGATCGCCACGCAGCGGGCGATCGGCACGCCGAGCAGCCGGGCGGCGGTCAGGTACGGCTCCGGGTGCGGCTTGGCCGCCTCGACCTCGTCGCCGCAGACGACCGCGTCGAAACTGTCGCGCCCGAGGGTGTCCAGCGCCACCTCCACCAGGGGCCGGCCGCTGGAGGTCACCAGCGCCGTCGGGATGCCCGCCGCCCGGACGGCCCGCAGCAGGTTCAGCGCGCCGGGGCGCCAGCGCAGCCCGGTGCGGAACAGCTCCAGGATCCGGGCGTTGATCCACGCCGCGCTGGCCTGCGGGTCGCGCCCCGGCTGGCCCAGGTCGTCGTGCAGGAGGCGCATCGACGCGGCCATGCTGGAGCCGATCATCGCCTTGCGGGCCGGATCGGAGAGGGTCCCGCCGTACTCCGCCGCCAGCTCGTGCAGCGCGACGTCCCACAGCTTCTCACTGTCGACCAGGGTGCCGTCCATGTCGAAGAGCACGGCGGCGGGGTGGTGGCTGTTCAGGGGGTCCTCCCTCGGGTGCGTACCCCGGGATCCTCTCAGCCGCCATGCCGCCGGCGCGCGCCCAGGTGCCGCGGGGTGACGTGACCGACGGGTTGCGCGCGGGCGCGAGACTCGGGACAACCGGCCGCCATCCACGGCGGTCCCTCGCCCGGAGGTCGCCATGCGCGTCCGATCCCTGGTCTCCCGGTGCACCCTGATCCTGCTGGCCGCCGCCGCCGCGATCTGGCCGGCGGGGCCGGCCGCCGCGGCAAGCCTGCCGCTGGAGCGGTGCTACGGCCTGGAGACCCCCCAGCACGAGGATGAGCGGGACTGGTTCGCCCCGGGCAACGTGCACACCACGTGGCCCTCCCCGGTGGGCATGGTCGACCGGGACGTGTTCCGGGTGTCCGCCCTGGGCAAGGTCCGCATCGACCACTGGGGCACCCAGAAGTCGATCGCCGGCGAGCTGCCGCTGGCCGGCAGCGGCTGGCCCGCGCCGGACGCCCCCCGGTACGCGCTGATCGCGAAGGTGACCTCGGGTTCCATGCTGGTGCTCAGCACCGGGCTGTTCTACGGCTCGGGCCGGTGGTTCCCCGTCGGCGCCGACAGCGGCTGCATGCTCTACTACAACGCCGGTGCGCCGTCGCGGCTGGTCTTCTCCTTCAACGACCCGAACCTCGGCGACAACGGCGGCGGGGCCTCGGTGTGGGTGCGGCAGTGGTGGGGCGAGTTCTGACCGGCCCGCTCAGGTGAGGCCGCAGGCGGCCAGGGACCGTTCGTAGCCGCGGAAGAACGACTCGGTGCGCTGCTCGGCGGTGCCGTGCGAGCCCTCGGCGAACCAGGGCTGGTCGGGTGCGTCGCCGACGGCCAGCAGCCCCTCGCGGAACTCCTCCAGGTCGCCGTCGTCGAGCCCTAGCGCCTTCGAGCGCACCGAGTCGCCGAGGTACGCCCCGGCCATGCAGTCGGCCTGCAACTCCTGCTGGATGGTGTAGGAGTGGCGGATGCCGAGCCGGGCCTGGATGCCGTGCGCGTACTCGTGGCCGAGCAGGTAGAACACGAACGCGTCGCCGACCTGGCGGAACGCGCCCACCGACCATCTCACGTCGTAGGCGATGAAGTCGCCGGCCGGGCAGTAGACGGCGTTGTTGCGCGGCAGCGGCTGCCCGCCGCAGGACACCTCGCCGGCCCGCTGGTAGGGGATGACGCGGCTGATCGGGCGGAAGCGCTGCCCCGAGGCACGGAACTGGGCAGCCCAGTACTGCTCGGCGATGCTCTGCGCGTCGGCGACGTCCTGCCGGAACTCCGCGACGCTGGTGGTGCCGTCTGCCCGGTCCTGCCCGGCACCCGGCGAGGCCGGGGTGCCGGGCCGCTGCGGCGCGGGCTCCTGCCCCTCGGGGTCGGACACCCCGCCGACCACGCACCCGGCCCCCGCGACGAGGGCCACCAGCAGGCCGGCCAGCGCGCTTCGCGGTCGGCGTCCCACGCGCGTCGTCACGATGCCCTCCCCGGCGTCGGCGTCGCGGCGTCCAGTACCCCGGCGGTGGGCCCGTCATGCCCGGGCACGATCCGGGGCGGCCCGAGCCGTCCCAGGCAGGGGCGGTGGGGGCGGCCGGCGGGCGGTCAGGGGCTGGCGGCGAGGAAGACGAAGGCGGCGAGCAGCACCAGGTGCACGCCGCCCTGGAGCACGGTGGCCCGCCCCGGCACCACGGTCAGTACGCCGGTGACGACGGTGAGGGCGAGCAGGGTCACCTGGGTGCCGCCGAGGCCGAGCAGCAGCGGGCCCTCCAACCAGATGGAGGCGAGCGCTATCGCCGGGATGGTCAGCCCGATGCTGGCCATGGCCGAGCCAAGGGCCAGGTTCAGGCTGATCTGCACCCGGTCGCGGCGGGCGGCCCGGGCGGCGGCGATCGTCTCGGGCAACAGCACCAGCAGCGCGATGATCACGCCGACGAACGACGGGGGCAGGTTCGCCCCGGCGACGGCGGACTCGATCGCCGGGGACACCGACTTGGCGTCGCCCACCACGGCGACCAGTGCCACCAGCAGCAGGCCGAGGCTGAGCAGGGCGGCCCGGTCCGACGGCGGCTCGGCGTGGCCCTCCGCGTCGAGCACCCGGCCCTGGCTGTTGACGGGCAGGAAGTAGTCGCGGTGGCGGCCGGTCTGCACCATGACGAAGAGGCCGTAGAGGGCGAGCGAGACCACGGCGGCGAAGGCGAGCTGCGCCGGGGTGAACTGCGGGCCCGGGCGGCTGGTGGTGAAGGTCGGCACGACGAGGCTCAGGGCGGCGAGGGTGGTCACGGTCGCCAGCGCGCCGCCGGTGCCCTCGGAGTTGAAGACCGCCACCCGGCGGCGCAGCGCCCCGAGCAGCAGCGACAACCCGAGGATCCCGTTGCAGGTGATCATGACGGCGGCGAAGACGGTGTCGCGGGCGAGGGACTGCGTCTTCTCGCCGCCGCTGATCATGAGCGTGACGATCAGGGCGACCTCGATGACCGTGACGGCCACGGCGAGCACGAGCGAGCCGTACGGCTCCCCCACCCTGTGGGCCACCACCTCGGCGTGGTGCACGGCGGCCAGCACCGCGCCGGCCAGCAACACGGCCACCACGACCACGACGGGGCCGGACAGGTCGCGCCCCCAGGTCAGGATCAACACCAGGATCGCCAGCAGCGGCGTGACGACGGTCCAGTCGGTCAGACGGGTGCGGAACAGCGCGGCCATGCCCCCACCTTCGCAGAGGCGACGATCATCCGGCCCCGGTCCGTCAGTCCGGGTCCGGCAACCACGGCCCGAGCACGGCGGGATCGGCGACCGCCTGGCGTACCCGCGCACGCTCCGGTGTGGTCAACGGGAGGGTCGCGAGCCGGCCGCCCCAGTCGGGCACCAGCTCCGGCTTCCCGAGCGCGAGTGACAGCTCGATCAACCCGGCCAGCGCCAACGCCCGTTCGACGGCCGGGGCTGCCCCGCCGTGCCGGCGCAGCCCCGAGTTGAGCGCCCGGAAGGCGGCCAGGTCGTCGGTCTTGAACTCGCGCAGGATCCGCGCGTTGTCGAGGACCCGGGCCAGCCCCTGCAACCGCTTCGAACCGCCGTACTCCAGTTCCGCCGGCTCGTCGCGTCGGATGAAGATGATGGTGTTTCCCGACGGATCGACGACGCTGAACCGCGACGCACCGGCACGGTAGCGGGTGATCCGGGGGCGTCCCTTGGCGAGCACCCTGCCGTAGGTGCGGCGCATCGCCTCGCTGAACGCCGCGTGGTAGGGCGCGACCGCGTCGACCATCACCAGGCAACCGCCGGTGTTCTCGGCCGCCGGGTCCACGCCGCTCGGCGCGCCGCCGTAGTGCAGCTCGAACCCGCTCCACCGCAACGCCAGGTAGACGTACGGCTTCGTCTGCTCGTAGGTGACCTCGAAATCGAGCGCGCGCCAGAACGCCAGGGTCTCCGCCGCCGACACACAGTGCAGCAGCGGCACCGTGGTCTCGTTCGGCTGGACGTGGTTCTCGGTCATCGTCGGCACCCACTCCCCGTCCGGGTCGACAGCCCGGCCATTGTGCCAACGTGCGAGGCGCCACGCACGCCCCCCGGCGGGGCGAGGACGGGCGTGACCGGCCTCGCCCGACGGATGACGCCGGAGGGTCGGGGTGCGGGCTCAGTGCGCCGACGTGGCGCCGAGTTCGACGAGGAGCACACCGCCGGCGATGAGACCGATGCCGAGCATCATGACCTTGGTGAGCGGGTCGTTGAAGGCGAGCCGCGCGATGATGGCGGTCAGTGCGATGCCGGCCGCGGCCCAGACGCCGTAGGCGACGCCCACGGCCATGCCGGCACGGAGGGCCAGGCTGAGGAAGACGAAGCACGTCACGTAGCCGCCGACGACGACGGGCGCCCATGCCTTCCTGCGCAGCCCCTCGGAGGCGCGCAGTGCCATGGTGGCGGTGACCTCGAAGGCGATCGCGGCGGCCAGGAAGACCCAGCTCATCGTGCCCCCTCGGGCTCGTGGTGGACGTCGCGCGGCGCGGTGCGTCCCGGTGCCGACCTCGCGCAGGACCAGCGAGATGAGGACGAAGGAGAGGGTGTAGCCGACGACGACCGGCGCGATCCACCCGGGATGGTCGTTGGCCGCACGCAGCGCGAGGGTCCCGCTCACCTCCAGACCGATGGCTCCGGCGAGTACAGCCACTGCTTCACGAGTCGTCGCCTTCCGCGGTCAGGTCTTCGATGAGCGCGACGAGGGCGTCGCGGTCCTGCGGTTCGGGTGGGAACAGGCCGGTGGCGAACGCGCTCCAGAGGCCGTCGGCGGCCAGCCGGGCCAGGGTGAGCCGGGCGCGCGTGGCCGGTGGCAGGTCCGGTGGCAGGTCGAACCACTTGGCGAGCCGCCCGATCCAGGGCCCCGACAGCGCCGGCCGGTAGGCGGCTTCCGCGGCGACCGCGTACTCCGCGCGGCTGGCGTCACCGCCGTACGCCACGCGGGCGTAGGCCCGGATCCGCGCGGCGGGGGTCGCCTCGTCGAACGGCACCGCGAGCGTGGCGAGCATCGCGTCCTCGACCCGTCCCGCAGCATGGCCACCCTGGCGGATTTTCACCACCGGAACGGCGACGAAGCGCAGACCGGCCCGAACAGGCGTACGCTGGGCCCATCCCGGAAACGACGACATCCCACTCCTGAGGTGCCCGCCACGCCGGCTCCCGCCGAAGGCATGCGACGTCGGCACCCGATCCGCGGTGGCACGACCGACCGCCCGGGACACAGTTCTCACCATCCGACGGCCCACGGTGCCGTCGACCCGCGACACGGTACGGCGCCCGGGTCGGCATCACAGTGACCCGCACTGCCCGCACCCGGCCACAGCCGCAGGCAACCCGCAGCGACGGGGCCCCGCAGCGCCGCCCCTGAGCGGGGCGGGCGAACCGGCCGGACGGGTCGACGAACCAGGCGCCCCGCCCGGCGCACGACGCGACTTGACGCACGACCCCACCGCTACGCCGCGGTCACGGCGATGAGGATCCAACATGACGCCATCGCCCCACGCCCTCGCTCCTCCGTCGACGCCGCGCCTGCTGATCGAACCGACCCGGTCCACGCGTACGCTGCTCGACGGCGGCTGGTGGCCCCGATCGACAGACCCCCTCGCGGAACTGCCCGGCCTCGTCCTCGCCATCGACCTGCTGCACGGGCCGATCGTCCGGCTGGTCCTCAACGCCGACGCCTGGGACGGCAACCCGCGCCACCTGGCCGTCGACGGCAGGGTGCTGCGGCTGGGCTACTTCACCAGCCAGCCCGCCACCCTGCTGACCGCGATCTGCCGCAACGACGACCGGGTCGACCTGCTGGTCGTACCGCCGCAGACCCCGGCGGGACTGGCCGAGGCGGCGATGGCGCTCGCCGCCACCGCCGGCAACCTGGTCCACTCCCCGCAGCTACTCGTCGCCGCGGGCACGACGTCCGACGCGAGGACCGACAGCGCGGGCAGGCACAGCTGGGAGAGCGAGGGCGGCCGACTGCGCAGCGTCCCCCACGCCCCTGCCGCCGTCGCCGCCCGCCCGGCCGGCACCGAGCCGGCCGGAATGTCCGCGCCGGCGCCCGCACCGACAGCGCCCCCGCCGAGGCAGCGGCGCACCGGAGACCTTCCGACCATCACCACCGAGGAGCAGACCATGACGATCTCCCGGAACACGATCGTGGCCGCGCTGCGTCGACGCGGCCAGCACACCAGGGCCGACTGGGTCGAGCGGGAACTACCGGCGCAGGTCGACACCACCCGGCACTCCGGGCTGCTCGCGACCCTGCGTCTCGACCTCACCGAACTGGGCGGGTCGACCGCGCGGTGAGAGTGGCCCTGCTGGGCCCGGTGGCCTGGCGGACGCCGCCGCGCCACTACGGCCCGTGGGAACAGGTGACCGGCCTCCTCGCCGAGGGCCTCGTCGCGCGGGGCGTGGACGTGACGCTCTTCGCCACGTTGGACTCGATCACCTCCGCCACCCTGGACGGGGTCTGCCCGCGCGGCTACGCCGAGGATCAGGGCATGGACGGGCGGGTCTGGGAGGCGATGCACGTCTCTCACGCGTTGGCCCGCTCCGCCGAGTTCGACCTCGTGCACAGTCACCTGGACTGGTTGCCGCTGGCCTTCGCCGCGCACTGCGACGCCCCGCTGCTGACCACCGTGCACGGCTTCTCCGGGGCGGGGATCCTGCCGGCGTACGAGAAGGGCCGCTCGGCCTACGTCTCCATCTCCGACGCCGACCGGGTCCGCGGGCTCGACTACCTCGCCACCGTGTACCACGGGGTCGACCTGGACGGACTACCGTTCACCCAGGATCCCGGTCCCGGGCTGGTGGCCTTCGGCCGGATCCACCCCGACAAGGGCACCCACACCGCCATCGAGATCGCCCGGCGGGCCGGCCGGCCGCTGACCATCTGCGGCATCGTGCAGGACGAGCGGTACTTCCGCGAGCAGGTGGAACCGCACGTCGACGGCGAGCGGGTCACGTTCCTCGGCGCCGTGGGCCCGCGCCGCCGCGGCGAGGTCCTGGGCGGCGCCGCCGCACTGCTGCACCCCGTCGCCTTCGACGAACCGTTCGGCCTGTCCGTGGTGGAGTCGATGGCCTGCGGAACACCGGTCGTGGCGTACGCCCGCGGGTCGATGCCCGAGGTGGTCGACGTGGGAGTGACGGGGTTGCTCGTGCAGACCGTCGCGCAGGCCGTCGAGGCCGTCGGCCGGGTGGTGGCGATCGACCGCGCCGCCTGCCGGGCCCGTGCCCGGCAGCGCTTCGGCGCCGACCGGATGGTCGCCGACTACCTGGCCGTCTACGACGACCTCATCGGTCGACCGGAACGCTGACACTGTCCAGATGCCGATGATTCGCTCCGAATCCGGCTCCACTCGATCCAGGTTCACCGCCGGCCCCACCCCCGCTGACGCGGCGGCCCCTGAACCCGTTCCGTCGGCCGTCCACGTCGGCCGACGCGCGCCGTTACCTCGTGAGGCCCGCCCCGTCCCTCGGTGGCGGCCGACAACCGGAAGGCACGGCACCCGATGTCCACCCGTTACGGCTTCCTGAGCACCCACCCGCCGACCCGCTGCGGACTGGCCACCTTCAACTCGGCCCTCGCCGCCCATCTCACCGTCGGCGGCCCGCCCGGCGGCGTCGTGCGGGTCACCGCCCCCGGCGACGGCCAGCGCCCGGACCCCTCCGTGGTGCACACCTGGTCGACGCGGAACGCGGCCGGCTGGCGGGGCGCGGCCACCGCGCTCAACGCCTTCGACCTGGCCGTGGTGCAGCACGAGTACGGCATCTACCCCGGGACCGACGGCGAGGACGTCCTGCCGCTGCTGCGCCGGCTCACCGTGCCGAGCATCGTGGTCCTGCACACCGTGCTCCGTCAGCCCTCGGCCCGGCAGAAGACCCTGCTGGAGCAGATCGTGGCCGCCGCCGGCGCGGTCGTCACGATGACCGGCACCGCCCACGACCGGCTGCTCGTCGGCTACGCGGTGGACCCGGCGAAGGTGTCGGTGATCCCGCACGGCGCCGCCGACGCCGTGGGCGCGCCCACCCCGCGGCGGACCCGACCGCACCTGCTCACGTGGGGACTACTCGGGCCCGGCAAGGGGATCGAGTGGGCGTTGCGGGCGCTGGCCCGGTTGCAGGACCTGGACCCGACCCCCACGTTCACCGTCGCCGGCCGGACCCATCCGAAGGTGATCGAGCACCAGGGCGAGGCGTACCGGGCCGGCCTGCACCGCCTCGGCGCCGAGCTCGGCGTCGCGCACGCCGTGGACTACCAGGCCGCGTACCACGACCAGGCCACCCTCGGGGCGCTGGTGCGCTCCGCCGACGTGGTGCTGCTGCCCTACGACTCGGCCGAACAGGTGACCTCCGGTGTCCTGATCGAAGCGGTGGCCGCCGGCGTCCCCGTCGTCGCCACGCCCTTCCCGCACGCCGTCGAGCTGCTCACCGGCGGCCCGGGTCTGGTCGTACCCCATCGGGACCCGACGGCCCTGGCGGCCGCGATCCGGCGGATCCTCACCGAACCCGGCCTGTCCGCCGACCTCGCCGGCCGCTCCCGACCGATCGCGGCGGACCTGCGCTGGCCGGCGGTGGCGGCGCGGTACGAGGCCCTCGCCGGACGGCTCATCGCCGGCCGGTCGCCCACGGTCACCCCGGCAGCGGCGTGACCACGTCGCGCGACCGGGCCGGCGACGGCGGCCACCGCACCGGGATGCCGGCACCCGCGCCGAGCTTCACCCACCTGGCCCGGCTCAGTGACGACACCGGCCTCTTCGAGCACGCCCGGCACGCCATCGTTCGTCGGGAACACGGCTACTGCACCGACGACGTCGCCCGGGGTCTGCTGGTCGTCAGCCGCGAGCCGGAGCCGTCGGCGCAGGTGCTCGGGCTGGCCGAGCGCTACCTGGCCTTCCTGACCCACGCCCAGGACGGTCGCGGCGCCTTCCACAACCGCCTCGGCCACGACCGGCGCTGGACCGACCAGCCCGGTCTCGGTGACTGGTGGGGGCGGGCGCTGTGGGGGCTCGGGACGGCCGCCGCCCGCAACCCCGCCGACTGGATCCGCACCGAGGCGCTCGTGGCCTTCAGCCGCGGCGCCGCCCGGCGGTCGGCGGCGCCGCACGCCATGGCCTTCGCCGGCCTGGGCGCCGCCGAGGTGCTGCGCCGTCATCCCGGGCACGCCGCGGCGGGGGCGCTGCTCGACGACGCCGCCAGCGCCGTCGGCCCCGGCGGCCCTGATCCGCGCTGGCCGTGGCCGCAGGAGCGGCTCAGCTACGCCAGCGCCGCCCTCGCGGAGGTCGTCATCGCCGCCGGCCAGCTACGCGGAGACGCTCCACTGCTCGCCGACGGGCTGCGGATGCTGACCTGGCTGTACGAAATGCAGGTGCGCGACGGGCGGCTCTCGGTCGTGCCCGTCGGCGGCTGGCGACGCGACGGCGCTCGTCCGCGCCACGACCAGCAACCGATCGAGGTCGCCGCCCTCGCCGACGCGTGCGCGACCGCCGCCGCGATCACCAGCGACCCGGCCTGGCGGGCCGGGCTCGGGCGGGCCGTCACCTGGTTCCTGGGGAACAACGACCTCGGCATGGCCATGTGGGACCCCGCGACCGGCGGCGGCTACGACGGGCTCACCCCGCACGGCCCCAACTTCAACCAGGGCGCCGAGTCGACCTTGGCGCTGATCTCCACCATGCAGCACGCCCGGCAGTGGTCGTGACCGGGATCCTGGCCACCCGCCAGAACCTCACCCTCACTCCCGACCCTCGGCGGGTCGTCGTCAAGCTCTTCGTCCCGGGTGAGGACGCCGCGGTGGCGCACACCCGCGCGCACGACCTCGTCGACCGGATCGCGGGCCTCGACGACGACGAGACGCAGGTCCTGCTCCGCCGGACGCTGCACGACTTCGGCGGCCGGCACCGCGATCTGGAGGGCACCTTCCGGCACCACTACGAACTCGTCCGGCACCGGGTCGCCCGCACCCGGCAGCTCTCGCCCACCGCGCGGCTGCTCGTGGGCGCCTACTTCAGCCACGAGTACGCCGTCGAGGCCGCGGCGCTGTGCAACCCGTCCATGGTGGCCCACCCCGACCAGTCGGCGCTGCGCCCGGGGCAGCTGCGGGTGGCGGTCAGCCTGCGCCAGATCGGTGAGGGCCACCTCTCCTCCGTCGGGTTCGCCAGCGCAGTGCTGGGACCCGGGAGCCGCCTCGCCGTGCAGGGGCGGTCCGGACCGCTGGTGAGCGGCCGGCGCGGCCACGTCCGACACCGACGGGACCTGCTGGCTGCCGGGCTACGCGAGGAGGGCTGGGACAACGAGGTCTGCGCCACCGTGCTGGCCGCCCTGCCGGAGCAGTACGACGAGGCAGGTTTCGAACGGGTACTGGCCGCCCTGCCGCCCGATCTGTTCTACCGCCACACCACCCCGGACACCCTGGAACAGCTGCGCCGGATATCGGCGGCCAGCTACGCCGTCGCCTTCCCGGCCGACACCCTCCTGCACGAGCGGGTGCTCTGGCCGGCCACGGCGGCGGAGAGCAACGGCATGGAGGACGCCCGGTTCGTCAGGTTCGTCGACGACACCGGCGTCGCGACCTACCAGGCGACGTACACCGCCTACGACGGTCGACGCATCGCCGCCCGGAGGTTGGCCAGCGACGATCTGAGCCGGTTCCGGATCGACCCGATGCGCGGACCGGGCGCCCGGAACAAGGGCATGGCGCTCTTTCCCCGGACCGTCCACGGCCGGCACCTGGCCCTCTGCCGCTCCGACGGCGAGACCATCGGACTGTCCGTCCTGGCCGACGACGGGACCTGGCAGGCCCCCGTGCCGCTGCACGGGCCGCGCCGCAGCTGGGAGTTGATCCAGGTCGGCAACTGCGGATCGCCCGTCGAGACCGCGGTGGGCTGGTTGGTGCTCACCCACGGCGTCGGCCCGATGCGCCGCTACGCCATCGGGGCGCTGCTGCTCGACCTGCACCGCCCGGAGCGGGTGATCGCGGAGCTGCCCGGGGCGCTGCTGGCCCCCGACGACACCGAGCGCGAGGGGTACGTGCCCAACGTCGTCTACTCCTGCGGCGGTCTGCTCCACGACGAACTGCTCTGGCTGCCGTACGGGGCCAGCGACGCCCGGGTCGGCTTCGCCACCGTGCCCCTGGACGCGCTCGTCGCGGCGATGGTCGGGCAGCGGTCCGGCTGAGTGCCGAGCGGCCGGCGCGCACCGCCGGCCGGCCGGTCTCACACCTTTTGTCGAGAGGGGCGGGTCAGGACGGTGCGCGTCGGTGTCGGACCCGTCTTGTTGAGCCGTGCGGACCCCGGCGGCCGGTGAGCGGCCGCCGGGGTCTGCCCGGTCAGGACTCGGAGGTCCTGCGGCGGTAGAGGAGGAGCAGGCTCGCGCCGGTGGCGACGGCGAGGCTGCCGAGGCCGGTCAGGACGGGTACGAGCGCACCACCGCCGCTACCACCGGTCACCGGCAGCTGCGTGCGGCTCGGGGTCGGGACCCCGGTCGGCGTTCGCGTGGGCTGTCCCGTCGGCGAGCCGGTGGGGCTTCCGGTGGGCTGACCGGTCGGAGTGCCCGTGGGGGTGCCCGTCGGAGTACCGGTCGGGGTGCCCGTGGGAGTCCCCGTCGGCGTGCCGGTGGGCTGGCCGGTCGGGGTGCCCGTGGGAGTCCCCGTCGGCGTGCCGGTGGGCTGGCCGGTCGGAGTGCCCGTGGGGGTCGTGGTCGGGCTTCCTGTCGGCTGGAGGCAGACGGGGGTGTTGATGGTGTTGGTGTCGAGGGTGACGGCGCCGGTCTGGGCCAGGGCCCGGCCCTGCAGGGTCGCGCCGGTGTTCATGGTGATCGAGGTCTGGGCCAGGATGTTGCCCACGAACCGGGTGCCGGTGCCGAGCGTCGCCGAGCTGCCCACCTGCCAGTAGACGTTGCAGGGCGAGGCGCCGTTGATGAACACCACGCTGCTGTTCGCGGCGGTGATGAGGGTGGAGGCGATCTGGAAGATGAACACCGCCGCCGGGTCGTTCTGACTGTTGAGCGTCAACTGGCCGGTCAGTTGCGCGGCGCCGATCCGGTACACCCCGGGGGTCAACGTGGCGCCGCCGAGTTCCGCCGGACGGTTGGTGAAGGGAGTCCGGCCTGCGGCGTCGTTGTACGCGGTGGTCAGGTCGTCCTTGGCCTGCAGGGCGACGTCGTCGGCGAGGTGGATCTCGCCGGCGACGGTGCCCGGCGGGAAGCCTGTCGCTTGGCTGCCGGGGTGGACACCGAGGCTCTGCGCCAGGAAGCTGTCACCGGTGTTGGTTACCTCCGAGCCGGCCAGTACGGAGAAGTTCGCCGCGGTCCCCAGGCCGACCGGGGCCTCGGCCGCGCTGGCACCGGTGCCACTGACGATCAGCACGGCGGCGGCCGCGCTGGCGGCGGCGACGGCTGCGAGCGCCGGCATGGCCGCGCGCCGAAGATGACGGATTCGGGTGACTGTCACGATGTGGCCCTCTCATGGTGCGTCTCCGGCCGGCGCTGTCGCGACAGCGGGCCGGAGTCACACAAGTACAAATATGGGTATATCGGACTTTTACACATCCACAGCCACGATGTTCTGACAACTAGCAAATTTGCCGCCCCCGCCGGCCGCCGAATTCCGGCCCGGTTCGAGCGCTGCCGGAGCCGAGCATTCAGAACGGTCCTCACGTCGGTCGGACGCGTGCCCGACACCCGGTTGCCGAGGGAGCCCGATCCCCAGCCGCCCGCGCTCCCTTCAGGACGACGCCCCGCACGGACCGTGGTGGCCCTGGCGACAGGCGCACGACGTGACGCGGCGGTACGGGTCACCGTCAGGAGTGCGGACCAGGCGGGGGGCCGGCGTCGAGGCGTCCGGCCGTGCGACGTTGGCGCAGCCGGAGTTGCATGATGCGCGCGGTGCCGGGGAGGGCGACGAGCAGGATGCCGAAGACCGCGGACAGCAGCAGGGCAACGCCGATGGGCAACGTCCCGTGCGCGCCGAGGAACGACACCTCGGCGCGCTGACCGTTCTGCAGTACGAAGATCAGGAGCAACAGGAGCACGCACGCGAACAGGACGCTGGCGACCCACAGGCCGCCCATCCGTGAGCGCTGCACCCTCGGCAGCTCGCTCACCAGCCGGGAGGCGGAGTCGGGGCGCGGGTTCCCGTTGACCGGAGGAGTCGGGTGGGAATGGTTCTGCGGTGCGGTCATCACGAACCGCCACCTTCCGAGGTGCGGTCGGCATGCCTGGAAGCCGTAGGAGCCACCGCAGGCATGGGCGGTGGCGGGCGGTTGAGGCGGTGCCCCGGTCCGCAGACGTCGGCGCGCCGGCACGGACGGCCCTCCGGGGGTGCAGCAGCACGCGAGCGGCTCGGGTGATGCGACCTGGACGCGGCCGGCACGGAGGCAGATCGGGTGAGGGTGCGTCCGCACGCGGCGAACCGCCGGCCACCGGGGTCTCGAGCGACAACTGTCATCGTACGCGCCTCGATGCTGCCGGCGGTCGTGCCGCCAGCTGCCGCGTCGCGCGCGGCAGCCGGACCGGGAGTACGGTGTGCCCGGCCCGGCCCGGCCCGTCGCGGCCGGAAGGCGATGGCACGGACCAGGATCGGGGGCCGTCGAATCCGGCGGGACAGCCATACGACGAGGGTGAGTGACATGGCCGACATCCGGTTGTCCGATGTGTTCGTGGAAATGGCCGACACGCTCGTCGACGAGTTCGACGTGCTGGAATTCCTGCACGTGTTGACCGAACGATGCGTCCAGGTGCTGGGCGTCTCGGCGGCCGGCCTGCTGTTGACCGACCAGCGGGACGCCCTCCAGGTGGTGGCCGCCTCCTCCGAACGCACCCGGCTGCTGGAGTTGTTCCAGTTGCAGACCGATCAGGGTCCCTGCGTGGACTGCTTCCGTACAGGGCGCCCCGTGTCGGTGGTCGACCTGTCCACCGCCGGCCGGTGGCCCCGGTTCACCGCCGCCGCGGCGGAGGTCGGGTTCGCCGCGGTCCACGCCCTGCCCATGCGCCTGCGCTCCGAGGTGATCGGGACGCTGAACCTCTTCGACATCCACCCTGGCGCGCTCGACGACGGCAGGCTCCGGCTCGGACAGGCCCTGGCCGACGTGGCCACCATCGGACTGCTCCAGCAGCGCGCCATCCATCGGCGCGACATCCTCGCCGAGCAGTTGCAGACCGCGCTGCACAGTCGGGTCCTGATCGAACAGGCCAAGGGTGTCCTCGCCGAGCGCCTCGGGGTGGACGTGGGAGAGGCCTTCTCGTTGTTGCGCGACAGCGCCCGCAGCCGCAACCGGTCACTGTCCGACCTGGCCCGGGCGGTCGTCGACGGGTCCGAGCAGCTCTCACCGGAACGGCCGACCCGACGGCCCGCCTGAGCACCGGCCCAGCCGCCGGCGGTGCGGCCGTCCTCTTCCTCGTGGGGTTCCGCCGGCCTCCTTGCGGTGGTGCCCGACCGCCGGCAGGGCGTACGGTGAGGCTGTCGCCCGGGTCCCCGGTGGCCGCCGAGTCGCCGCCACCTGCCCGAAGGGGCGTTCACAATGGCCGATCCCACCCCGACCGTTTCCCGTCCTCAGCTGTTCGACGTACCGGACAGCCGCGAACAGTCGCTGCGCCGGCTCGCCGCGTTGGACCGCGACGATCCCGGTCGCGCGAGGCTACGGGCCCGGATCATCGAGAATGGCCTGCCGATGGCCGGCCGGCTGGCCCGCCGATACGTCGGACGCGGCGAGCCGTACGACGACCTGGCGCAGGTCGCGGCGCTGGCCCTGGTCAGAGCGGTCGACGGGTTCGACGTCGAGCGAGGGGTGCCCTTCTCCGGCTACGCGGTTCCGAGCATCCTCGGTGCCCTCCGTCGGCACTTCCGTGACACCACGTGGGCGATGCGGGTACCGCGCCGGGCCCAGGAGCTGAACGGCAGGATGCGCGCTGTCACGGCGGAGTTGACGCAGTCGCAGAGCCACCACCCGAGTGCCGCGGAACTCGCCGACCACCTGGAAGTGGGCGTCGAGGAGATCCAGGCCGCCGTCCTCGCGGCGCAGGCCTACCGGCTGGTGTCTCTCGACGCGCCACGGCACGACACCGACGACCTCGGGACGCTGGCGCTCATCGGTGCCGTCGATCCCGCTTTCGCCCGGGTCGACGATCACCTCGTACTCCGGTCGCTCCTGGCCGACCTCCCACCGCGGGAGCGCAGGATCCTCACGATGCGCTTCCACGGCGAGCTGACCCAGAAGCTGATCGCCGAGCGATGCGGCCTGTCGCAGATGCACGTGTCGCGGCTGCTGAAGCAGTCCCTCGCCCGGCTCCGGGCCGGCATCACCAGCGCGAACCCCGCCGAAGCTCCGCTCGTGGCCGTGCCCGCAGCGCGGATGCACCGGCAGCGGATCGCGGTCGAATGCCCCAACCGTGTCGAATGCGCCGATTCGCCACCCATTGCCCCTGCGCTGTCTCCACGATGAGGACAAGGTCGGATTCGGAACTGAGAGGGGTAGTGCGGCATGAGGCGTCGACGTAGCAGGAGGGCGCCGCTGATGCAGGCGGCAGCGATGTCCCTGGCAGCGGTGCTGGCGGCGGCGGCCGTCGTACGGGCTCGGCGCCGTCGCGCCGCGGGTGACACGACGGCCCGCGATCTTCCCGCCCTGCGGGACAGCGCGTTCGCCGACGCGGGCACGGGCGGAATGCCGGTCCCCGGCGGCGCGGGCAGCCGGGACAAGCAGACGGCGTCACCGGCAGCAGCGGCGCGGTGAGGACGGGGCGCCGCCTCACGATCGGGCAGGCCCGGTGTGACCAGGCGGCGCCCGCCCGACGCCCCTGACGCACGCACCCTGGCGCGACGTGCCGGACTGTCACTGGAGGTGAGGGCGGATGAGTGACCCGCCCAGCGGGGCCCGGACGGCCGACGGGCCACGGCGCTGGCCCGGTTGGAGCTGACCGCCAAGGGTAGGCGCGCCAGCTCCGGCGCCGCGCTGGTCGTCGCGGTGGCTCTCTTCGCGGTGGCCTGGCTGCTCGCGCTGTTCGGAAGAAAGCAGGTGAAGCAGACGATGCCCGTCAAGCCGGAGTCGACGCTGCACAGCGTGCGCGCGGACGCGAAGTCGGTGCGGCAGGCGACCAGGGAGGGACGAGGGCGATGACCCCGAACGCGAGCAGCGACCCGAAGGCTCGGGGTCGGGACAGGGCCCTCGACATCGGAGAACGGGCCCGGCGGCGCCTGACCGACTCGGCTGAGGTGCTGCGCGAGAGGACCGCGAAGGCGGCTCGGACAGCCCGGCCTGAGGCTGGCGGGACGGGGCTCGACGAAACGGCCCGCGCGCTGCCCGACCGACTGGTCGGGATTCGATCGGCCGCCCGCCGACACCCCGTCCTGGTCGTCGCCGCTGCCACCGTAGGCCTCGTCGTGACGATGCGTCAGCACGAGCGGCGACCATGAGCGATGCGACCCTCGACACCCGACGTCACGGTGGCAGTCAGTACGCGGAACTGTCGCGCCTGATCCGGCGGGCGGGACTCCTCGATCCGCGGCGCGGCTACTACGCACTGCGCATCGGTGCCCTCGGCGGGTGCTACGTCGGCGCCTGGGCGCTGTTCGGGTGGCTCGGTGAGTCGTGGTGGCAACTGGGCGTCGCGGCCGTCCTCGCGGTGGTCTTCGCGCAGGCCGGCTTCATCGGTCACGACGCCGGTCACCGCCAGGT
Organism: Micromonospora reichwaldensis; assembly: GCF_031845925.1. Taxonomy (NCBI): domain Bacteria; kingdom Bacillati; phylum Actinomycetota; class Actinomycetes; order Micromonosporales; family Micromonosporaceae; genus Micromonospora; species Micromonospora reichwaldensis. The sequence continues at coordinate 99,581 of NZ_JAVRFL010000019.1, forward strand.
CTTCCGTACCCGTCGCGCCAACGACCTGGTCGGCCTGGTCCACGGCAACCTCCTGATCGGCCTCAGTTACGGCTGGTGGGTCGACAAGCACAACCGCCATCACGCGCACCCGAACACCGAGGGCCACGACCCGGACATCGTCGTGCGGCCGTTGTCGTTCACCCCGAGGCAGGCGCGGGAGCAGCGCGGGCCCGGCGCGCTGGTGGTCCGTCACCAGGCGTACCTGTTCTTCCCGCTGCTGCTGCTGGAGGGCCTGCACCTGCACGCCAACAGCGTCAAGGCCCTCGTCGGCCCGAGTCGGATCAGGCGGCGCCCCGTGGAGGCCGCGCTGCTGGCCGTGCACACCGTCGGATACCTCGGGGCCGTGATCCTCGTGCTGAGCCCGGCGCAGGCCGTCGCGTTCGTCCTCGTCAACCAGGGCCTGCTCGGCCTCTACCTCGGCAGCGCCTTCGCCCCCAACCACAAGGGCATGCCGATCCTCGCCGCCGACGACCGGCTCGACTACCTGCGGCGCCAGGTGCTCACCTCCCGCAACGTGCGCGGCAACTGGTTCATCGACGCCCTGCTCGGCGGCCTGAACTACCAGATCGAGCATCACCTCTTTCCCAGCATGCCGCGGCCCAACCTCCGTCGCGCCCGGCCACTGGTACGCCAGTTCTGCGCCGACCACGACGTTGCCTACCACGAGACCAGCCTGACGCGTTCGTGGCGTCAGGTGCTGGGGCACCTGCACGCGGTCGGATCGGGCCGACCGGCTGACGACGCCGGCCCGGGCTGAGGCTCAGACCGCTCGCCGGGTCCCGTCGCGCCGGACGCCGGCGACGGCCCCGCCTCCCCCGGCGGGTCGGCGACGCCGATCACGTACGCGCGTCAATCGGGTCCACCGCCGCGTTCTCCCGGGCGGTGTTCCGAGGGTGCGCGCCGGGCCGGTCGGCGGGCGCGGGATGCGCCGGCACCCGTGCGGTGACGTACAGTTCCGGGTCGGACTTGGCGTGGGCCGGGAAGACACGGCGCGGAAACGGGACGAGACAGCGACGGCATGACGGCGGACAAAACTACGGAAACCGGCCACGGCGGCATCGACCGGAGCCAGCTGGAGACCTGTCTCAGCGTCTTCGAGGCGTTGGAGGACCTGCCTCCCGACCACCCCGACGTGGTACGCGTGCAGCGGGCCACCGCGCGGCTCTACAAGGTGATCAAGCAGCGCCGGCGCGAGGAGCGGCGGGACGCGATCGCGGCGGCCGACCGCGCGGTGACGGCGGCCACCGCCACCGGCGCGCCGGGCCGGATCGACGACGAGACCCAGGGGATCCCGCTCGCCTCCCCCACCGAGGGCACGACGGCCGGCTTCCTGCACAACCCGCGCGGCTGCTACGTCTGCAAGCAGCGCTACCGCGAGGTGGACGCCTTCTACCACCAGCTCTGCCCGTCCTGCGCGGCGCTGAACCGGGAGCGCCGCGACGCCCGTACCGACCTGACCGGCCGGCGCGCGCTGCTCACCGGCGGCCGGGCGAAGATCGGCATGTACATCGCGTTGCGGCTGCTGCGCGACGGCGCGCACACCACGGTGACCACGCGGTTCCCGCACGACGCGGTACGCCGGTTCGCGGCGATGCCCGACAGCGGGGAGTGGCTGCACCGCCTGCGGATCGTCGGGATCGACCTACGCGACCCCGCCCAGGTGATCGCGCTCGCCGACTCGGTCAGCGACCAGGGCCCCCTCGACATCCTGATCAACAACGCGGCGCAGACCGTGCGGCGCAGCCCCGGGGCGTACGCCCAACTCGTCGCCGCGGAGGCGGCGGCCCTGCCGGAGGGCCCCCTGCCGGAGATCGTCACCTTCGCCAAGCCGGCCGGGCGGGGCGAGACGGCGGGCGACCTTACCGCCTCGCCGCAGTCGACCCCGCTCACCCCGCACGCGCTCACCGCCCTCGCGCTGACCAGCGGCTCCGCCTCGCCGGAACGGATCGCGGCGGCCACCGCCATCGACGCCGGCGGCCTGGTGCCGGACCTCGACCCGGTCAACAGCTGGGTGCAGCGGGTGCAGGAGGTCGACCCGGTCGAGCTGCTGGAAGTGCAACTGTGCAACGTGACGGCGCCGTTCGTACTGGTCAGTCGGCTCCGGCCGGCGATGGCCGCGGCGAAGGCCCGCCGCAAGTACGTGGTGAACGTGTCAGCGATGGAGGGCCAGTTCGGCCGCGGCTACAAGGGGCCGGGGCACCCGCACACCAACATGGCCAAGGCCGCGCTGAACATGCTGACGCGCACCAGCGCCCAGGAGATGCTGACCGACGGCATCCTGATGACCAGCGTGGACACCGGCTGGATCACCGACGAGCGGCCCCACCCGACGAAGATGCGGCTGGCGGATGCCGGTTTCCACGCCCCGCTGGACCTGGTCGACGGCGCGGCCCGGGTGTACGACCCGATCGTCCGCGGCGAGCAGGGCGAGGACCTGTACGGCTGCTTCCTCAAGGACTACGCGCCCTGCGCCTGGTAACCGACGCGTCACCAATCTGACACTATTGCCAACCTTCGATGGGTGTGTAAAAGTTCTTCACTGACTTCAACCTCGTGCAAGGAAACCTTCGAGGGAGACCGGGATGAGAAGGACCACCACCTGGCTGCTGGGCCTCGCCACCGCGGCGGGGCTCACCGTCACGCTCGGCTCGGCGGCCGTGGCCGAGTCGACGCCGGCCCCGCAGCCGCAGCCGCAGTCCGTGGCGGTGTCCGCCGTCGGTCCGCAGCCCGGCACCTTCGTCGGTAAGGGCTTCGACACCTGCACCGCCCCGTCGCAGTCCGCGATGAACGCCTGGCGGGCCAGCTCGCCGTACCGCGCGGTGGGCATCTACATCAGCGGGGCCAGCCGCACCTGTGCGCAGCCCAACCTGACGGCGACCTGGGTCACCAACCAGGTCGCCAATGGCTGGCGGCTCATCCCCATCGAACTCGGCTACCAGGCGCCCTGCGGCAGCCGCGCGCCGAAGATGTCCGCCGACCCCGCCACCGCGCGCTCGCAGGGCCGCACCGCCGCCGACAGCGCCGCCAGCGCCGCGCAGGCGCTGGGCATCGGCGCCGGCAGCACCATCTACAACGACATCGAGCACTACCCGACGACCGCGTCGTGCCGCGCCGCCGTGCTGTCGTTCCTGTCCGGCTGGGTCGAGCGGTTGCACACCAAGGGCTACCTGGCCGGCATGTACTCCAGCGGATCCTCCGGCATCAGGGACGTCTGCCTGGAGTACAACAACGCGAGCTACACCAGGCTGGACCAGATCTGGATCGCCTGGTGGAACGGCGTGGCCGACACCGACGCCGGAAGCTACTGTTCCGACGCCTACTACGCGAACCACCAGCGGTTGCACCAGTACGCCGGGGACGTGACGGAGACCTGGGGCGGCGTGACGATGAAGATCGACCGCAACTACCTGGACGTGAGCACGTCGCAGCAGCCGCCCCCGCAGCAGTGGACCACCACTGTCGACAACACCACGTCCGGCCGGTTCACGGCGGGCGCCAACTGGAGCACGTCGTCGTACTCCGGGCAGCGCTTCGGCACCGACTACCGGTTCGCGAACCCGACCTCGGCCAGCGACGTCGCCTGGTACCGGGCGAACATCCCCGAGACGGGGACCTACGAGATCTCGGTCTGGTACCCCGCCGACCCCGGATACAACGCCCAGACGCCGTACGTCGTCGCCACCGCCTCGGGCAACCGGTCGGTGTCGGTCGACCAGCGCGTCAACGGTGGACGGTGGGTGTCGATCGGCGTCTTCACGCTCGCGGCCGGCGACGGCAACAAGGTCGGGGTGAGCCGCTGGACCAGCGGCAGCGGCTACGTGGTCGCCGACGCGGTACGCATCACCCGCGCCTGACCGTACGGCTCCCGGGTCAGCGTCGATCCGGGTAGTTCTCGCCCAGTTCGATCTCGGCCCGTACGGCGAACTCGCGCAGCCTGGTGATCGCCTCGGCGGGCCCGCCGGTGGCCTGCACCATCGCCGACTGGGCCAGGATGATCAGCGCCTCGACCGCCTCCTGCGGCCGGGGGTTGACCAGGGCGGCGACCTGGCCCATGTCGTCGTCGAAGTAGGCGAGCAGGATCCGGCTCGCCAGCCCGATGGTCCGGGCGGTGTCCCCCGCGAGGTCGTCCGCGCCGCTCGGCGTCACGTCCCGCGCCCCGCCCACGGCGTCCTCCGGTGGTCGGTCACGTCCGGCCGGTCACCGGGGGCCCGAGGGTCTCGCCCTCGACCAGGGTGCAGGGCAGCAGCCGCTGGTGGTCGCTGTCGCGGCCGTGCAGGATGTCGTCGAGCACCTCGATGGCCTGCCAGCCCATCTCCCTGCGGGCGATGTGGAAGCCCGTGAAGTCGAGGTCGGTCTCGGCCTGTCGGGTGGGATCGCCGAGGGCCACCAGGGACAGGTCGCCGGGCACGGACATGCCCCGGGCCCGGGCCGCCTCGGCCACCGCCACCGCCTCGACCAGTTCCTCGCAGAAGACGGCGGTGACCCGGGCCGCGCGCAGTGCGTCGAGCAGCTCCGCCGTGGTCCTGTCGCCGACCGGTTCGTGCCGACCGTCCACACCGGTCTCCCGGACCGCGGCGGTGAAGCCGGCGAGGCGGTCGGTGGCGGACTCGGCCCCGGTGCCGGCGCCCACGTACGCCAGCGCCCGGTGCCCGAGGTCGACGGCGCGGTGGACGAGGGCGGCGGTGGCCCGGGCGTAGTCCGCGCCGACGTAGGGCACCGGACCGCCCGCCCCGGACGGCAGGTGGGCGTCGTCGCGTCGACCGACGGAGACGAAGGGCATGTCCCCGGCGACCATCCGGGCCAGCTCGTCGCGGGGGATCTCCCGACCGAGCAGCACGCAACCGTCGGCGAGCCGGATGCGGTTGTTGTCGTGGAAGATCCGGCGGCTGCCGCCGCTCACGGGGGCGCTGGTGAACAGCAGCAGGTCGCACCCGATGTTCTCCGCACACGCCTCGATGCCGGACATGAACGGGTGGTAGAAGTTCGCGCTGGTGCTCGGGAACACCGACTCGTAGGTGAACACGCCCAGGATCTGGTTGTGCTGTTGCAGCAGCCGCCGGGCGAGCGGGTCGGCGACGTAGCCAGTCTCGCGGATGACGCGCAGCACCCGTTCCCGGGTCTCCGGGGCGATCCGCCAGGCCGCCTCAGTCCGGTCGTTGAGCACGAGCGACACGGTCGTCTGGCTCACTCCGGCCATCCGCGCGATCTCGTGCTGCGTCAGCCTGCCCCGCCCTGCGGACACGGATATCGGCCACCTTCTGAGCATCACGTATCGCCGATGGTTGTCGCGGAGGATGCTGCCCGGCCCGCAGAACCGGTGTCAAGGGCCGCCGGACGCAGTAATACGTATTACTGTCTCCGGCGGTATTGACCCGGGCCTCTCACTGATCCAAGACTCAGCGCATCCCCCGGCAACGCGAGGAGCCGACATGCCTGATCACCCCCTGTCCCGCCGCAGCCTTCTCCGGGCCGCCGGCCTCACCGGCCTCGCCGGCGCCGGCCTCACCGCACTCGGCCCGCCGGCGCACGCCCGACCGAAGACCCCACGGCTCGGCACGATCGCCCTGGTCCCGCTCGACGACCGGCCCTACACCTGGTACGCCCCGCAACAGATCGCCACCGGCGCCGGCTACGACACCCTTCTGCCACCTCGGGAGACCCTGGGGCGGCACTTCACCCCCGGCGACGGCCGCGCCGTCGGCCAGTGGCTCACCTCGTCCACCACGCAGGCGGACGCGCTGGTCGTCGCCCTACCGATGCTCGCCTACGGTGGACTGCTCAACTCCCGCAACAGCTCCGTGGCGGAGGCCGAGGCGTTCGCCCGGCTGGCGGCGGTACGGACCGTCCGGCAGCGCCGCCCACACCGGCGGCTCTACGCCTTCGACACCATCATGCGGCTCACCCCCGAGGGGCCGTGGCGCAACGAGCTGCGGGCCTGGGCCACGGTGAAGGACGAGGTCGACAACCTCGGGATGGTGGAGAAGCGCCCGCAGCTCGACGCGCTGGAGTCCCAGATCCCGGCCGACGTGCGCGACGACTACCTGGCCACCCGGGCGCGCAACCACCGGATCAACCTGACGATGATCGAATGGGCGGCCGAAGGGATCTTCGACTTCCTCGTGGTGGGCCAGGACGACGCCACCGGCCACGGCCTGCACCGGCCCGAGTCCCAGGCGCTCGCCGCCCGCATCGCCGAACTCGGCGTCGGCGACCGGGTGGTGATCTACCCGGGCGCCGACGTGGTGGCCGCCCTGCTCATCGCCAAGATCGCCGTCCGGGACGCCGACGTGCGCCCCCGGGTCAGCGTCGAGTACTCCCGGGTGTCGGGCGAGGAGTGGACCGCGCCCTACCAGAACATCCCGTACGCCCAGCTCGTCAAGGGCTACGTCGACATCCTCGGCGGGACGGTCGTGGACCGGCCGGAGCAGGCCGACCTGGTCCTGATGGCCAACACGGGCGGCAGTTCCGCGTCGGTGGCGCCGTTCGCCGACCGCCTGGTGGCCCACGTCCGGGCCGGACGCCTCGTGGCGCTCGGCGACGACGCCATCGCCGGGCACTCCGACCGGCGTCTGCTGTCCCTGCTCAACGGCCGGATCCGGTACGTCGAGCTGGCCGGCTACTCCGGCTGGAACGTCGGCATCAGCCTCGCCCAGGCGACGTCCCGCTGGGCGCTGCGGCAACGCTCGCTCCGCGGTGACCTGCCGCCCGGCGCGCCCGGCACCGTCGGTGAGCCGGTCCTGGCCGCCCGGCGGGCACTCCTGCACGACGCGGCCCGAGCCACCATCGAGTTGTCCGTCTCGGAACTGGTGCAGACCGACTCGTACCGCGCCTCGAACGTCCGCACCGCCACCACCGCCTACGCGTCCGCGCTGGGTGAGCCGGACCCGCAGAACATCGCCACCCACTTCGCCGAGATCAACGCCTACGCGGTCGACAACACCGTCCCGCACGCGGAGAAGCTGTTCGCCGACGAGTTCGCCGGGGCCACGCTCGCCCTCGGCAGCGACGGACGGGCGCCGGTGACCGCCCGCGTGGACAGGCTCGACGCCTGGCACCTCCACCTGCCCTGGAACCGCACCGGTGAGATCGCCGCCGAGCCCCGGATCGTGCTGACCCCGGATCGGGGGACGCGGTGAGGGCGCGGGCGGCCGCGCTGCTGGCCGCACTCGTCGTCGCCGCCGCGACGCCGGTCCCGACCGCCCCGGCCGTCGCCGCCACCCCGGTCCCGCTCGTCGACAGCTACTTCGACTGGCTGGTGGCCTCGCACGACGGGGTCCGCAACGGGTTGCGCCGGGACATCGAGCACGTCCACGGTGACCAGCTCGTGATCGCCGGCAGGACCTGCACCACGGCGAGCCCGTGCACGATCGGCGGGCCGCGGCAGAGCACCGCGGCCTGCACCTCGCTCCAGTTCATCTCGGTCTACCTCGACCAGCGGGCGGCGTACGAGCAGCGGTCCCTGTCGAGCGTGGAGACCGGGCTCATCGACGAGTTCGCCGGCGCGGTGCTCGCCCACCGGCTCGCCAAGGACCCGAACGCGCCGAAGATCTTCGACGATGCGGTAGCGAGCACCCCTGACGGCCAGATCCGCTACTTCACCTCGTTCGGCAACGCGGCGTGCGGAGAGGCGCTGCTGGCCGCCCACCAGGCGACCGGCACCGTCGGGTACCTCGACGCGGCCGTCGGCATCGGCGAGTTCCTGCTCCGGATGCAGGACCCCCGCGCCTACTACCTGATCTACGGCGTGCATCCGTTCGTCGACGCACTCGGCCAGCCCACCACCCCGCCGGGCGGCTACGTCGACCAGATCTCCAGCTGGAGCAACCTCTACTCGACGATCTCCACCTGGAACCTCACCGCGATCGCGTTCATGCAGCGGTTGCAGACGGCCGTCGCGCCGCCGGACAACCGGTACGGCCAGTCGGCCGCCACCGCCCGGCAGTTCCTCGCCACGGGACTACAGCTCGGCGCGGACTGGTACACCTTCGACTTCGACTCCCCCGCCACCAGCCAGAACCGCGTGGTAGCGCAGAGCGCGTACCGCGCCGACTGCCGGGACAACCGGTGGCACCGCAAGGGCTCCTGCACCTACACCGACGGCCAGATCGCCGGCGGAACCCTCGGCACCGACATGATCGAGTACGGGCTGGCCGGACTCTACGACCACGAACGCCAGCTCAACGGCGCCAGTTCCGCGGCTGCCGCCGTGACGACCCTCTACACCACGTACACCAGCCTCCCGGGCTGGCACACCGCCTCGGCCAGCGACCCGCTCGACTGCGTCGACGACACCGCGGCCGGGGCCGTGGACCCGTACTACCCACCGGACAACCAGGGCCCGACGCCGACGGGTGACGCGCGCGACTACGACCCGCACCTGTCCTTCGGCGGCTTCTTCCGCCTCACCCCGCCCAACGAGAACGCCGAGGCGAAGTACTACGACATCGTCGGCTTCGGCATCCTCGCCGAGCTGCGCGAGGAGCTGGTGCCGGCCAAGTTCGCCGCGGGCTACCAACGGTTGCAGCAGGCCGACCGGCAGGACGCGCTCTACGCCCTGCTCGACCGGTCGCTGGCCGCGATGTTCCTACCCGCCCGCGACGCCGACGACCTCGACGGTGACAGCGACACCACCGAACACCTGTGCAAGGGCACCCGGGGCACCCTCCCGGTCGCCCACAACGGCCTCGGCATCCTCAAGGCCGTCGGGTACGCCGGCACCCGGTGACCGCGCCACCGATCCCCGATGACCTCGTCCACCACCATGACGAAAGTGAACCGATGCGTCGCACCAGACGACTGACACCCCGCACCCTCAGCGTGGTCGCCACCGCCGCGGTGGCCCTCACCTTCGCGGTCGCCCCGTCGGGGGCCCCGGCCGCAGCCGCCGCGCCGCCGGCCAACCTGGGCCGGCTCGCCGTCGTACCGCTGGACGACCGGCCGTTCACCGCGCACACGCCCGTCGCGGTCGCCGAGGCCGGCGGACACGAGGCGCTCACACCCCCGGAGGACCTGCTCGGCGAGTACTTCACCTACGGCCAGGCCGACGCGGTCGGCGCCTGGTGGCGCAAGGCAGCCGCCGACGCGGACGGCTCGGTCGTCGCGGCCCCGATGCTCGCCTACGGCGGCCTGGTCGCCTCCCGGACCTGCCAGACCAGCCTGGCCGACGCCCGGCGGCGGCTCGCCGTGCTGGACGAGGTGAAGCGGAGCAACCCCGACAAGCCGCTGTACGCGTTCGACGTGATCATGCGCCTCACCATCGAGCCGACCAGCAGCTACCCGGGCATCCACTCCGGACCCATCCGCCGCTGGGCCGTCCTGATGGACCAGGTGGAGAACCTCGGGCAGGAGGAGCGCCGGGCCGAGTACGAGCAGGTCGCCAGCGAGATCCCCGAGGAGATCAAGGCGGACTTCCTCTGCGCCCGGGCCCGGGACCACCAGATCAACCGGGACATGATCGAACGGGTCGCCAAGGGCACCATCGACTACCTGATCCTCGGCCAGGACGACGCCACCGAGCACGGCCCGCACCGCCTGGAGAAGGCGAGCCTGGCCGCGCTCACGGCCCAGCTCGGGGTCCAGGACCGGGTCAGGATCTACCCGGGCGCCGACATCCTCGGCGCGCTGCTGGTGGCCAAGCACGTCACCGAACGGCTCGGCGCCGCCCCGACGGTCGACGTCGAGTGGTCCCGCACCCCGGGCGAGCAGTGGGTGGCGCCCTACCAGGACGTCCCCTACGCCACCCTGGTCGACGAGTACGTGCGTACCCTCGGCGCCCGCCCCTCGGACGGTCCCGACGCCGACATCCTGCTGATGGCCAACACCGCCGGGGGCGGAAACCTGGAGCCCTTCGCCGACCGGATCCACGACGCGGTGGCCCGGGGCCGGCTCGTCGCGGTCGGTGACGACGCGCTGGCCGGCAAGGTGGACGCCGAGCTGCGGTCGCTGCTCGCTCCCCGGATCCGGTTCGGGGAACTCGCCGGCTGGTCCGGCTGGAACATCGGTCTGTCGATCTCCCAGTCGGTGGTCCGCGCGGCGCTGTTGCAGGCGAGCCGGACCGGGCGCCTGCCCAATTTCCCGGGCCGGGCGAAGGGGATCCCCTTCCAGCAGGCGCGCCAGACCATCCTGCTGAACGCCGCCACCGCGCACGTCGAGTTGACGCTGCAGGAGCTGGCCCACACCGACGTCTACCGCAACCAGGTGCTCAGCCAGGTCCAGGCGTACGCCCGGGACAACGGCGACGATCCGCAGTACATGACGAAGGTGTTCGAGGGCGCCAACCAGCTCGCGGTGCAGCGGACCAGGGCGCTGGCCGATCAGCTCTTCGCCGACGAGTTCGCCGGCATCCCCCTGCGCGCCGGCAACGACGGCCGGCACGAGGTGACGGCGGTCGTGCACCGGCTGACGTCCTGGCAGATGACGCTGGCCTGGTCGCGCTACCAGGAGCTGGAGGCCTTCCCCACGCTCGCCCTGAGCACGGCCCCCACCGATCGCGGTGCGCTGCTCACCGTCTCGGCCCTGCCCCTGCGCACCACGGTCCGGCCGGAATCGGAGGTGGACACCCGGATCACCGCGGTGCTCCGCAACGACGTCGGCACGCCGGTGACGGCACAGCTCAGCGCCGTCGTACCCGAGGGGTGGGTGGCCCCGGCGCCGACCGAGGTGCGCCTCGCGCCGTTCGCGGTGGTGGAGGTGCCGTTGACCGTGGGGGTACGCGGGCTCGCGGCCGAGCAGAGCGCCACCGTCAGGGTCGACGCCCCGCACGGCGTGCTGCCGGACCAGCCCCGACAGTTCACCGCGAGCGCCACCACGACCGTCGGCGCGGTGTGGCGCAACGTGGCGTTGGCCGCTGAGGGCGCGAAGGCCAGCGCGTCGGGCTGGTGGCGGCAGTACGTGCCGGCGCACGTGATCGACGGCAACCGGGTCAGCTCCGGTAGCCGCTGGATCACCGATCCCGCCGACAGCCACTGGCTGCGGGTCGACTTCGCCGGTGCGGAACTGGTCGACACCGTGCGGCTGCACCAGTACGGCGGGTACGAGCTGACGTCGTACCGGATCTCCGGCCTGGTCGACGGCACCTGGCGGGTGCTCGACGAGGTCACCGGGAACACGACCCAGGTCACCACGCACACCTTCACGCCGGTCCGCGCGACCGCCGTGCGCCTCGACGTCCTCGCCAGCCGGGACCGGCAGGCCCGGCTCTACGAGATCGAGGTGACCTGCCGCGCCGCCTCCTGCGGCTGACGCCGACACCGCCGAGGCGGCGTCGACACACCGCCGCGTCCGGGTCCGGTCACCGGGCGGTTTCCCGCCCCCGGCGACCGGACCGGCCGGCGGTACGCGTGCCGCCGGCCGGCGCGGCGCAGCGCCGTACCCGGCAGGCGGACGACACGGTGTCGCGGCGGGTGCACGACGCCCAGAAGAAATCGATTCCCTGCCATATAGGATCTCAGGGCCGACCACTCTCGGGCGACGGGCCGCAACGGACGGTGCTGCTCGTGCGGTCGCATCCGGGGGTCCGGTGTGGGACCGGGCGCGAGACACCGACAGGGGACGACCGCATGACGACCATCTATGACGTGGCCCGGGTGGCCGAGGTCTCGGCGTCGACGGTGTCCCGGGTGCTCAACGGGCACTCGTCGGTGGATCCGGACCTGGCCGCCCGGGTACGCCAGGTGGTGCTCGACCTGGACTACCGGCCCAACGCGGTGGCCCGCAGCCTGCGCCGGCAACGCACCAGCCTCTGGGCGGTGATCATCTCCGACATCGGCAACCCGTTCTTCACCTCGCTGGTGCGCGGCATCGAGGACGTGGCGCAGGAGGCGGGCTTCTCCGTGGTCCTGTGCAACGGTGACGAGGATCCCGAGAAGGAGACCCGCTACGTGACGGCGGCCCTGGCCGAGCGGATGGCCGGCGTGATCATCTCGCCGTCGGGACGACCGGCCCTGATCAACCGGCTGACCGAGGCCGGGATGCCGGTCGTGGCCATCGATCGGCAGCCGCACGGGGTGGCCGTGGACACCGTGCTCGTGGACAACGTCCACGGCGCCGAGACGGCCACCGCCCACCTGATCGACAGCGGCTACCGCCGGATCGCCTGCGTCACGGGACCGCGGCGGATCTCCACCGCCGTCCAGCGGCTACGCGGATACCAGCAGGCCCTGCGCGCCGCCGGCCGGAGCGCGCCGGAGGACCTGGTCCGGTACGCCGACTTCCGGGAGGACGGCGGCTACCGGGCCATGGCGTCCCTGCTGAACGCGGCCGAGCCGCCGGACGCGGTCTTCGTCACCAACAACCTGATGACGGTGGGCGCGGTGGAGTGCCTGGTCGACCGGGGCATCGCCGTGCCCACCCGGTGCGGCGTGGTCGGGTTTGACGACATTCCCTGGGCCCACCTGGTGCGACCCTCGCTGAGCACCGTCGCGCAGCCCACGTACGACCTGGGGCGGGCCGCGGCGTCGCTGCTCACCGAGCGGATCGCCAACCCCGCGAAGGCGTCCTCGACCGTCACCCTGCGGACGACCCTGCGGATCCGCGAGAGTTCGGTCCGGTCCCTGCCGGACGGACAGCCCGCGGCCGGCGCGGGTGGGCCCGCCCGGGCCCGGTGACCCGGCGGCGGGACACCCGCCCGGGTCACAGCGCCACGTCGCCGCACAGGTGCACCCGCACCCCCATCGCGTCGAGCATCGCGGCCTTGACCCGCAGGGCACGGTCGGCGGCGGGGGCGTCGTCGGCGTAGACCACGTTGACGTGGTTGGCCTTGTGCCGGGCCATCAACTGGTCGCGGCCCACGCCGTGCAGGACGGCGTGCATGATCGGCCACTGCGGCGTGGTGGCCCGCAGCCGACGCCGCGTCTCGGCGGCCGGCAGCTCGACCACGGTGCCCCGGCCCAGGTCGGCGTGCAGCACCCCGTCCATGATGAAGATCCGTGACCAGACGATCTCGCCCGGCCGGGAGACGCCGCTCAGGGTGCCGCCGCCCAGCGGGAAGTACATCGGCGGCTGCCGCATGCTGTACGACCGGTCGTAGCCGCCGTTGTGCGAGGCGGGCACCGAGCCGGAGATCTCGAACACCCAGACGAAGTCCGTCCCGTACGACTCCCCCCAGCGGATGTCGTGCAGGGTCGTGGCCGGGTCCATCCCCATCGCGGTCCAGATCCGGTTGGTGACCAGCGAGTCCACCGCGACGCCCTCGTCGACCTCGTTGAAGTGCGGCAGGGCCCGCCCCGCGTAGAGCTCGCGCGTGCCGTCCCGGCTGGTGACCGGCGGCCGGGACACGTCGTTGAGCAGCCCCTCGGCCAGGTCGCTCGCCGGCACCGTGTCCTTGAGTCCCTGCTGGTACTGGATGCCGACCGCGTCCAGGCCGAAGTCGTCGGCGATGCGCAGCGCGGCGACGTACATCTTGAACTGGCTGTGCAGTTGGGCGTCGGTCAGTTCGGTGGCCTCGTCCGTGCCGGTGTGGAAGGTCATCCCGGCGGCGTCGAGCCACGCCCGCACCGCGTGCGCCTCCGCGTCGGACACCCGCGACATCTCGGCCACCAACGCGCTCTGCGACAGCCGCTCCTTGTAGATGCCGAGCGGGTTGAGCAGCTCGTCGTCGATGATCGCGTTGTACATGCCCATGCAACCCTCGTCGAAGACGCCGACGACGGCCGGCCGGCGTCGCAGCTGGCGGGCCAGCGCCACGCCGAGCGCCACCTCGGGGTCGGGCGGCAACGGCGGCAGGTCCCGCACGTGGCTCTCGTCGTGGACCACCTCGCCGGTCTCCAGCCAGGCCTTCAGCCCGTCGCGCGCCCACTCGTCGGTGAAGTCCTCGCTCCACAGCGCCGAGTACCGCACGCCCGCCTTGGTGAGGCTGCCGGCGAGGTTCAGCAGGCCCACCAGGCCGGGGAACTCCCCGCTCCAGTTCGCCACGAGCAGGATCGGGCCCCGGTGGGCGCGCAGCCCGGCCAGCACGTGGTGGCTGTACTGCCACACCGCCTCCACGACGACGAGCGGGGCGTCGACCGGGATCCCCTGGAAGACCTCGATGCCGGCGCGCTGGCTGTCGATGAAGCCGTGGCCCGCGCCAGCGTCCACCGGATGGGCCCGCCGGGTCCGCCAGCCCAGGGCGGTCACCGCGTCGGCGAGGTCCGCCTCCAGGCGTTGCTGGGTCGGCCAACCGGTGACGTTGGCGGCCGGCCGCAGGTCGCCGCTGGCGACCGTGTAGACCGTCCGGGGGGCGGCGGCCGGCGGGTCGACCAGCACCGGCATGGTGTAGTTGCTCACGGGTTGACTTCCTCCACTGGCTCGTCGGTACCTGGCTGGGGCGGGGTCGCGAAACGCGTCTGCCGGGCGGCCAACGCGTGGGCGACGGATTTCGAGCCGGCGTAGAGCTGCCGGTACAGCCCGTACAGCTCCGCGTAGTCGGCGGCGAGCGCCGGGCACGGCTCACGGACCTCCCGGACCGGGTTCCACCGGTGGATGTCGACCCGCTGCACCGCGCCGGCGGCGAGGAACGCGGCGCCGTAGCTCGCGCCGATGGTGACCGACGGGATGTGCTGCGCCCGGCCGGTGACGTCCGAGACGATCTGCGTCCAGAGGTCGCCCCGGGTGCCGCCGCCCACCGCCACGACGCGGCGGATGTCGCCGCCGGCCGCCTCGATCGTCTCGATGTTGTGGCGTACGGCCAGCCCGGTCGCCTCCAGCGCCGCGCGGTAGATGTCGCCGCGCCCGTGGGAGAGCGTCAGGCCGGCGATGACGCCCCGGGCGTCGGGATCGAGGATGGGGGTCCGCTCGCCGGCGAAGAACGGCAGCATGAGCAGGCCCCGCGCGCCCGGCCCGGACCGCTCGGCCAGGCGCAGCAGCTCGGGGTAGTCGGCGGCGTCGAACAGCTCCCGCAGCCACCCCGTGATCGCCCCGGAAGTCGCCATGCCGCCGGCCAGGTTGCGGGTGCCCGGCAGCGCGCCGACCGTGCCCCACAGCGACGGGCTGGTCAGCGGGTGCGGGACCGTGTGCACGAGGAACATCGTGGTGCCGTACATGAGCATCAGGTCGCCGACGCCCTGGGCGCCCACGCTGACCGCCTCCGACCAGGCGTCGATCGTCCCGGTCACGACCGGGGTGCCCGGCGGCAGCCCGGTGGTCGCGGCGGCCCCGGCGGTGACCGTCCCCGCCACGTCGCCGGGCCACCGCAGCTCGGGCAGCTCCAGCCCCGGGGCGATCTCGTCGGCCCAGGGGCGGTACCAGGTCTGCGCCGCGCTGTCGTACAGCGGCGTGCACTGGCTGGCCGAGTGCTGGTCCAGCAGGTACCGGCCGGTCAGCTGCCAGACCAGCCAGGAGCTCGGCATGAACAGCTGCCGGGCCCGGGCGAACAGCTCCGGCTCGGCGTCGGCGACCCAGGCGACCTTCGCCCCCGCCGCCTGGGTCGACAGCGTCGAGCCGCACCGGCGCAGGATCTCGTCCGCGCCGAAGCGCTCGGTCAGCCGGGCGATCTGCGGCGTGGACCGGGTGTCGACGCCGTAGAGGACGGCCGGGCGCAGGGGCGTGCCGGCGGCGTCGGTGAGCAGCACGCACGGCCCCATCCCGCTGGCCCCGACCGCCACGACGTGGGCGTCGCCGGGGGCGAGCAGCTCACGGGTGAGGGCGACGAACTCCTCCCACCAGACGCGGCCGTCCATCTCCACCCAGCCGGGGCGCGGCCGGTCCACCCGGTGCTCCCGGACGCGGGAGCGCAGCACGCGCCCGGACAGGTCGACGAGGACGCCCTTGCTGCTGGACGTGCCGATGTCGACCCCGAGCACCGCGGCCACCGTCATGCCAGGTCTCCCCCGCTCTTCCAGGTCCGGGGCGTGGCCCGCCGGGCCGCGCCGGCTCGGCGCTCAGGCGACGCCACCGAGCTTCGCGTACGTCTCGGCGGCGTTCTCCTTCGTGACGCGCATCGTGTCGAGGGTGGTGGTACGCGGGACGTCCTCGGCGCAGTCGACCAGGATCCGGCGGGCCAGGTCGACGGCCTCCCGCCCGCCCGTGGCGTACTGGAAGGTCGCCGCCAGCCGGCCCTGCTCGACGGCCTTGATCCCGCCCGACGGCACCGGCAGCGCGTCGATGCCGGTGAACTTCACCTTCGTGTGCAGCCCCGCGGCCTTCGCCGCCAGGTACGCGCCCTCGGCCATCGGGTCGTTGTGGGCGTACACGGCGGCGGCGTCGGGGTGGGCCTTGAGCAGCGCGTCGGCCACCGACTGGCCCTTCTCCCGCAGCCAGTCCCCGGGCTGGGAGGCGACGACGTCGATCTTCGGGTTGGCCGCGATGCCCTCCCGGAAGCCCTGGGCGCGTTCGGCCGCCGGCGTGGAGCCGGGCAGCCCGGCGATCTCGATGACCTTGCCGCCGGCCGGCAGCAGCGTCGTGGCGTAGAACTCGCCGGCCGCCCTGCCGATGGCGACGTTGTCCCCGCCGATGAAGGCCGTGTACGCCTCGCCCTCCACCTTGCGGTCGAGCACGATGACCGGGACCCCCCGCTCGTACGCCTTGCGCACCACCGCGGTCAGCGGCTTGGCCTCGTTCGGCGAGATGACCAGCAGGTCGATCTTCTGGGTGAGGAAGTTCTCCACGTCGGCGACCTGCTTGCTGTTGTCCTGCGCCGCGTCGGCGACCACCACGGTGAACCCGGGGACGGACTTCGCCGCCGTCTGCACGTCGTTGTTCATGACCTGCCGGTAGGGCTCGGCGTTGTTGGCCTGCGACATGCCGATCAGGAAGTCCTTGCCGGCGCCGCACTTCGCGGCCGTGGCGTCGCCGCCGTCGGACGGCTTCTCCACGCTGCACGCGGTGGAGGTGACGAGCGCGCCGGTGCACAGCAGCGCGAGAAGGACGGTACGGGTGCGCATGATGACGCTCCTTGTTCGATGGCGGTTCAGACGATGCTGCGGCGGAGCTTCTGCAGCCCGGCGGCGGCCACGATCACCAGTCCCTTGATCAGTAGCTGCACGTTGGCGTCGATGTTGTTGAGCGCGAGGATGTTGTTGAGGATGCCGAGCAGCAGCGCCCCGGCGAGGGTGCCGCCCATCGAGCCGGTGCCCCCGGCGAGGCTGGTGCCGCCGATGACCACGGCGGCGATGGCGTCGAGTTCGTAGCCGGCGCCGTCGTTGGGGCTGCCCTGGTTGAGCTGTCCGGCGTGGATGATGCCGGCCACCGCGGCGAGCAGGCCCGCGATCGCGAAGACCGCGACCTTGACCCGCAGCACGGGCACCCCCGAGAGCCGGGCCGCCTTCTCGTTGCCGCCGATGGCGTAGACGTGGCGGGCGAACGCGGTCTTGCGCAGCACGACGATCGCGGCCACCCCGATGCCGATGAACAGCACGGCCGGGACGGGCAGCACCCCGTTGATCGTGCCGTTGAGGATCTCGAACGCGGGGGGCGCCTCCTGCGGGCCGTCGCCGTAGGCGATCGGGATGCCGAGCCCGCCCGACCAGATCCGGGCGAGGCCGCGCGCGACCTGGAGTCCCGCGAGGGTGACGATGAACGACTGGATGCCGAGCCGGGCCGTCGCGTAGCCCTGCAACGCGCCGAAGAGGGCGCCGATCAGCAGCACGACGGTGACGGCGGGCAGGATGCCGAGCCCGGAGTCGACCATCAGCGTCGCGGTGCCGACGGCGGAGAGGCCGAGGATGGCGCCGACGGAGAGGTCGATGCCGCCGAGCAGGACGACGAACGTCATGCCGATGGCGATGATCCCGATCTCGGACACCGCGCGGACGATGTTGCCGAGGTTCTCCGTGGACAGGAAGAGGATCTCACCGTCGCGGCGGGGCGAGACGGCGATGGCCAGCACGAACACCAGCAGCAGCGCGAAGAGGCTCTGCACGGCGAAGAGCCGCTCGACGAGGTCGCCCCGGCCGCCGGGCCGGCGCCACCGGCCGGCGCCGGCCGCCGGGTCGCCGCCGGCCGGCGCCAGCGGCGTGCCGGGCCCCTGGTCCGGTGCGCGCAGGTGGGTCATCGGTCGTCCCTTCCGGCGGCCGTGCCGCCCATGGCCGCGGTCAGGATGTCCTCGCCGGTGCACCCGTCGGCCGCGAGTTCCGCGACGGCCCGTCCGCGCCGCAGGACCACGATCCGGTCGCAGACGCCGGTCAGCTCGGGCAGCTCCGACGAGGCGAGCAGGATGCCCATGCCGTCGTCGGCGAGGCGGCGCAGCAGCCGGTAGATCTCCGCCTTGGCGCCGACGTCGACGCCCCGGGTCGGCTCGTCGAGCAGCAGCAGGCGGGGGCGGGTGAGCAGGTGCCGGGCGAAGACGACCTTCTGCTGGTTGCCGCCGGAGAGCGAGCCGACGGGCGCGGCGGCCGACGACGTCTTGATCGCCAGGGCGGCGACCTGCTGGCGCACCGCGTCCCGCTCGCGTCCGGCGCGGACGACCCCGGCGGTGCTGAGCCGGCGCAGGGCGGCCAGGACGATGCTGCGGCCGACGGGGTGCTCGAGTACCAGGGCGGAGCGGCGGCGGTCCTCCGGCACGAAGCCGACGCCGGCGCGCAGGGCGGCGCGGGGGCCGCGCGGGGCGTACGGGCGGCCGGCCAGCCGGACCAGGCCGCTGCGGCGACCGGGCGGGCCGGCGCCGTACAGGGTCTCCAGCAGTTCGGTGCGGCCCGCCCCCATCAGGCCGGCCAGGCCGACGATCTCCCCTGCGCGGACGGTCAGGCTGACGCCGGCGGGCTCGCAGCGCCCGGGCCGGGTGCCCCGGGGGCGTACGGCGAGGTCGTCGACCTCCAGCACCGGGGGCCCCGCGGGGCGGGCGGGCCCGGCGGACCCCGCGCTGAACAGCGCCTCGGCGGGGCGGCCGACCATCAGCGTGATGATCCGCTGCCGGTCGGCACGGTCCGGGCGCAGCGTGCCGGCCACCTCGCCGTTGCGCAGGACGGTGGCCCGGTCGGCGATGTGCTCGATCTCCTCGAGCCGGTGGGAGATGTAGACGACGGCCACGCCGCGCTCACGCAGCGCGCGGATGGTGGACATCAGCCGCCGCACCTCGGCGTCGGCGAGCGCGGCGGTCGGCTCGTCCATGACGAGGACGCGGGCGTCGAGGGAGAGCGCCTTGGCGATCTCGACGAGTTGCTGCTCGCCGACGCGCAGCGAACCGACGGGCCGGCGCGGATCGATCTGGGCGCCGAGCGGGCCCAGCCAGTCCCGGGCGGCGCGGGTCATCGCCCGCCGGTCGAGCGTCCGCAGCCGGGTGCGTGGTTCCCGGCCGAGCACCAGGTTCTCGGCCACGGAGAGCGCCGGCACCAGGTCGAGTTCCTGGTGGATCGTGGCGATGCCGGCGGCCTGTGCGGCGGCCGGGCCGGCGAAGCGCGCGGGCCGGCCGCCGATCGAGATCTCCCCGTCGTAGTCGGTGACGACGCCGGAGAGGATGTTGATCAGGGTCGACTTTCCGGCCCCGTTCTCCCCCAGCAGGGCGTGGACCTCGCCGGCGCGCAGGGTGAGGTCCACGCCGCACAGGGCGTGGACGCCGCCGAAGCGCTTGGTGATGCCGGACATGGCGACGATGACCTGGTCGCTCATGCGGGCCTCCGGGAAGATCGGAAATCGATTTCTGGCAACATAGACGGGCATCGAAGTGATGTCAACGCCCCCGGTGCGGGCCGGGCCGCCACCCGCCGCCCGAGCCGCACCGGGGCCCCCTCAGGGCACCGCGTTGACCGCCGCGTGGACGGTCTCGGCGAACGCGGTGTCCCGCCCCGCCCCGCTGGCGGCGAACCGCCACGTCCCGCCCGGGTACTGTCCCGGCGGCCACGCGGTGCCCCCGTTGCGCCACAGCGGCTGCCAGGCCGCCATCGCGTGACCGGCGTCGTACCAGGTGTTGTCGCCGCGCCACGCCGAGGCCCAGCGGTGGGCGGCCACGAGGGACAGATTCGCCCCGGAGGTCATCGACCAGGTCGGCATCCCCGGCACGTCCCCCGTCGGCCGGGCCGCCACGGCGGGATCCCCGACCGCCGGCAGGGCGCCGTCGACGTTGAACGCCACCTCCCACACCGGCGCCGTCGTCTGGCCGGTCACCGACCAGGTGACGTCGCTCTGCAACGCCGGCCCGGTCCAGCGGGGCGCCACGGTCAGCAGCCAGTCGGCGGTGACCGGCTCGTCGCCCATCCGCATGCCGACCAGGTTGATCCGGGACCCGTCGGCGGAGACGTCCACCCGTGCCGGCGGGCCCGCCCGGTCCGTGACGTCGAAGCGGCCGACCGCCAGGTAGGGAGCGGTGCCCCGGTGCGACGAGTCCAACGCCGGCCGGTAGGCCCCCGCGCCGGCCGGGTCGACCGCCAGGGACGCGATCCGGGTGTGCGGCCAGGTGCGCACGTCGGCGCGCAGGAAGCCGGTGCTCACCTGGTAGCCGCGGGCGACCACCTGGGTGGACCAGGTCAGCGGGGCGAGCCACAGCCCGCCCTGGCCCCAGCCGGCGTGGCTCAGGTACCAGGTGTCTCCGTCCACCACCACCTCGGCGGCGTGCGCGTCGAGCACGGTCACCTTCTCCGCCCCCTCGAAGCGCAGCGGGTCGCGGCTGCGGTAGACGGCGGTGCGCCGGTACGCCGCGCCGTAGTCCGTGCCGTCGCAGCAGACGAAGAGGTACCACCAGTCCCCCCGGCGCACCACGAACGGCGACTCCGTCTGCCCGGCGGCCCGGCCGGTGTGCGGCGACGCGTACGCCACGCCCCGGCCGCTCCACGTCCGCAGGTCGGTGCTGGTGCGGTACGCGACCACGTGGTTGCCGCCCTGCGGGTTCGAGGTCGCCGTGTAGTACATGACCCAGCGGTCGCCGACCCGGGTCACCATCGGGTCGCGGCCCTCCCAGCCGTCGGTGAACAGCGGGTTGGCCGGGCTGCGGGTCCAGGTGGACAGGTCGGTCGAGGTAGCCAGGTGCATCCGGTAGTTCGCGTAGTCGGGGCTGCCGGCCGCGTAGAACATGTAGTAGGTGCCCTGGTCGTGGACGACGTGGGGCGCCCAGATCCACTGTTCGCCCCTCGACGGGTCGGCCGTCAACGCCGGTCGTTGCTTCGTCCACGGCCCGGTGGGGGTGGGCGCCGTGGCGTGGCCGAAGCTCTTCTCGTCCTGCGGCGCGCCGGGCTCGGCGTGGGCGATGGCGAAGGCGTGCCACAGCCCGGTCCGCTGGTCGCGCACGATCGTGTGGTCGTTGTAGTACCACGCCGTCGGCTCCCCCACGCCCGGGTCGTAGACCCGCGTCAGCGGCCCGCGCGCCGGCGTCTCGGCCACCGTCTCGTACGCCGTCGTGGTGACCGCCGCCAGCGGGCCGACGCGGCGCAGGGTGAGCGTGTCCAGTCCCGCGAAGAACCCCGTCGAGGAGGCGGAGCGGCCGGTCACCGTCACCGTCAGCCGGTGGCTGCCGGCAGCGAGCGAGGCCGATCCCAGCGGTACGGCCTCGACGCGCCGCACGGTCGGGGCGTAGCCGTCGAAGAGCTGGCCGACGGCCACCCCGTCGACGGCGAAGCGCAGGGTGCCGTAGTCGGCGGCGCGGGTGAGCACGGCGCCGATGTCGTACTGCCCGGCCGGCACCGGCGGCAGCGACACGGTGACCGAGTCCCCCGCCCGGGCGGCGCGCAGCCAGAGCTGGCGGCCCGCCGACCAGGCGACCCCGCAGCAGTTGGCCTGCGCCTCGACCGGGGCGGTGGACGAGAGCACCGTCAGCGACTCCGCCTCGGCGCGGACGACGTCCTCGGCGGCGGCCGGCGCGGCCGGGACGGCCAGCAGGGCCGCGCCGAGCAGGAGCACCGCGAGCATCCGGGGCGCGCGCATCACGACACGCTCGGCCGGGGCAGGTCGGTGCCGGGCGCGAACTGGTCGTGCCACCTGACGCCCGCGCCGAAGCCGCCGCCGGTCGACAGCGCCACGTACGTGTCCGCACTGGTCCCCCGCGTGTACGTCACGAGGTCCGCCCTTCCGTCGCCGTTGAAGTCGCCGATGCCGGGCAGCTCGTCGCCCACCGCGAACCAGTCGTGCCACCTGCCGGCCTGCGCGACGAAGCGCGTGCCGTCGGAGAGCGCCACGAACACGTCGCCGGCGGTGCCCCGGGTGAACGTCACCACGTCGTCGCGCCCGTCGCCGTCGACGTCGCCGAGCGCCGGCAACTGGTCGCCGGGCGCCAACGAGTCGTGCCACTTCCAGCCGTCCTCGACGAACCGCGTCCCGTCGGAGCGGGAGACGAACACGTCGCCGGTGGCGCCCCGGGTGAACGTCACGATGTCGTCGCGCCCGTCGCCGTCGACGTCGCCCACCGCCGGCAGCTCGTCGCCGAGCGCGAAGTGGTCGTGCCACTTCACGCCGGGGCCGAAGCCGCTGCCGGTCGACAGCGCCACGTACACGTCGGCGGCAGCGCCCCGGGTGAAGGTGATGATGTCGGTGCGCCCGTCGCCGTTGACGTCGCCGACGGCGGGGATCTCCGTGCCGGTGGCGAAGAAGTCGTGCCACCTGGCCCCGGCGGCGTACGTCGTGCCGGTGGAGAGCCCCACGTAGACGTCGGCGCTGTCGCCCCGGGTGAAGGTGATGACGTCGGCCCGACCGTCGCCGTCGACGTCGCCGGTGAACGGGATCTCCTCGCCGACGGCGAAGAAGTCGTTCCACCGCCGGGCGTCCGGCACGAACCGGGTGCCGTCCGACACCGACGTGGTCACGTCGGCGGTGGCGCCCCGGGTGAACGCGACGGCGTCGTCGCGGCGGTCGCCGTTGGCGTCGCTGGTGTTGCGGGTGCGGGTGGTGGCCGACACCTCGGCCGAGGGCGCGGAGGCGTTGCCGGCGCCGTCGACCGCGACGACCCGGTAGTGGCGGGTCTGCCCGGCCGGCAGCGGGCCGTGCCGGAAGGTGGTCGTCCGGGTCGTGCCGACCAGGTTGGCCGGGGTGGTCGCGACGTTGGGGTTGCGCGAGGCGTAGACCCGGTAGCCGGCGACGCCCACGTCGTCCGGCGACGCCGACCAGGACAGGCCGAGGGCGTGCACCCGACCGCCGGCCAGGCCGAGCCCGGTGACCGCGCCCGGCGCGGTGGCGTCGGGGAACGGGATGACCATGCTGTCGGCCTCGTAGCGGGCCGCCGTCCAGGCCGGGGCGCCGGCCGCCGGGGTGAGGGTGACGGTGACCGCCGAGCGGCCGGCGGTCAGCGCGGCCGGGAGGACGAACTCGTCGGCCAGCCAGCGCTGCCGGTCGTTACCCAGCGGCTGCCGCCACACGCCGGCCGGGCGGCCGTCGACCGACACGGCGACCTGCTGGTACGCGCCGGCCTGGTCGCCGTGCCGGCGCAGCCGTACGCCCTGGTTGGCGGGGTCCACGGCGAGCCGGAAGCTGGCGGCGGCGCCGGTGGCGCGCACCTGGCCGGCGACGGGAGCGTTGTCGTCGTCGCCCTCGTACGCGGCGGTCAGCGGGTACTGGCTCCCGGAGTCGGTGTAGGCGTGCCCGGCGCGGCTGGCGGCGTCGCCGGTGACCAGCGTGTCGGTGCGGCGCAGGGCGACGGTCGGCTGGGTGTAGAGGAAGGCGGTCGAGGCGTAGTCGGCCGGCATGTCGTTGGCGGGGCCGTGCTCGATGCCGAAGCGCAACGCCGTGGCGTAGGGCACCGCGTCGCCGATCATCAGCCGGTACATGGCGTCGCACTCGTCGGCACAGCCGCCGGAGCGCAGCAGGTGGGCGGTGTTGCCGGTGAAGACGCCGCTGTACTCGCCGCGGTTGAAGTACCAACCGGACTCGTAGAAGTCCTCGGTGCCGGTGCCGTAGATCTGCGGCGTGGGCGAGCCGTCGACGTGGACGCGCTCGTCGCCCTCCAGGTAGTTGCGGGTGTTGCCGCCGACGATGTGGCCGCGGGCGGTCTGGGACACGCCGACGAACCGTCCCCGGCCGGCCTGGTCGGCGACGATCCAGTCGCTGCCCCCGACCGTCTCCGCGCGGCGGGACTGGGTGGTGAAGTAGCCGGCGGCGCCGTCGGGGGCGAGGGCGCCGGTCCAGGCGGTGCCCGGCGCGGTGGTCACCTCCGCCTGGACGCCGGCGACGGGGGCGCCGGTGGTGTTGGCGACCGAGACCGTCGCGGTGGAGCGGAAGGGCATCGGCCACCAGGCGCTGTACCAGCCGCCGGGTGCGGAGTCCATGGCGAACATCAGCGAGCGTACGGAGCGCTCGCCCAGGCCGGCGCCGAAGAACTCGCCCACGGGGCTGTCGACGGTGGCGGGCCCGTCGAAGGTGATCCGCAGCCGCAGGCCCGACAGGGTCGGTGCGGTGGCCGCGGCGTCGGGCAGCCGCAGCCGCAGCGCCGTGACCGCGGCGGGGCCGGTGAGCGTGGCGAGTGTCGCCTGCCCGCCCGCCGGGACGTCGACCCGGGCGGTCCTGGTGCTCGCGCCGGGCTGGCTCGGCTTCGGGTCGCGCTGGCCGGCGGCGCGCAGCTTCTCGACCACGTCGGCGGCGGGGTCGGCGGGGTCGAACCTGGACACCCCGACCGCGTCGGCGAACGTGCGGTAGGTGACGTGGTGGAACAGCGGATTGAACTGGGTGGTGATCCGCATGGACTCGCGGTACGGCATGGGGACCTTGACGGTGACCCCGCCGGAGGTCTGGTCGGCGTTGGTGACCAGCGGCCACACGAACGGGGAGCCGAGGCCGCCGTCGACGAGGCGCTGGAGGCTGGTGTCGACCACCGTGACGCCGTCGAGCTCGACGCGGATCCAGCCGGTGGCGCTGACGTTGCCGTCGTCGCGGGTGAACCAGATCGACTGCACCTCGCCGGCTCCGCGGTCCTCGGCGATGACGCAGCCGCCGGCCTGGCGCAGGCACGAGTAGGTGCCGACGAAGCCGTCGTCGTTGGAGCCGTCCCGGGCGAAGCTGGAGAACTGCCGGGTGCGGCTGCCGGCCGCCAGCTCGGGCAGCCGGTCGAGGCGGCGGTAGACGTCCCAGCCGACCGGGCCCTTGTCGTCGACGACGGCGAGCGCCCCGACGCCGCGCGGGGCCGGGGCGGGCTCGGCGGCGCGCGCCGCTGTCGGGGGGATCATGGTCGCCAGCGCCGCGGCCAGAGCCAGCCAGCGGCGGAGGTGGGGCTTCATGGATGTCCCTCCAGGATGACCGTCGGAGCCGCGAGAAATCGATTGCTCGGGAGTTAACCGGGGGGCATCGCGAGATGTCAATACTTTACCGCCACCGCTCAGTTGCCGAAGGAAGATTCCAGGACGCATTGACAGCCGTCGGGGTCCTGGCGATACTCCTCGGCAATCGATTTCCCACCGACGGGGAGGTGTCGACGCGGCGGCGCACCCGTCAGCCCGGGCGGCCCTCCTGGCGGCAGCGCGCCTTTGTGACGGGACCGCTCGCCGCGCCGCTGACACCCCTCAGAGGAGCATCGTGAGACGTACTCCCCTCGCACTGCTGGTCGGCCTCTGCACCGCGCTGGCGTCGGTCGTGGCGACCGCGCCGGCGCAGGCCGACGCCCCGATCGGCACGCTGGCCTGCACCTCCATCCCCGCCAACCACGACCCCGCGATCAGCGTGATCGTCTACCGGGTCGCCCGCGCCCACAACGTCAACGACAAGGTCATGCTCTCCGCGTTCGAGGCCGGCTGGGTCGAGTCGCACATGAACAACCTGCCGTGCGGCGACAAGTCCTCGCTCGGGGTGTTCCAGCAGCGGTGGGACTACGGCTGGGGCACGCCGGAGCAGATCATGGACCCGGTCTACGCCACCACGCAGTACGTCACCCGGGCGATCGTCTGCGACCGCAACAACCCCCGCTACAGCGCCGGCCAGGTCGCCCAGTGCGTGCAGCGCTCCGGCTTCCCCGACCGCTACGACCAGGTGGCGACGAAGGCGCGGACCCTGCTCGACGAGGCGGCACGGACCCACGCCATCGCCGGCGGGTCCGCCACCGACGTCAGCGGCGACGGACGCGACGACATCGTCAGCTTCACCCAGAACGCCCTCGCCGACGTCTACGTGAGCACCTCCACGGGCGCGGGCTTCGCCGGGACCTCGGTGAAGTGGAACGACTTCTTCTCCATCGGCGGCGAGACCGCCTCGACCGGCGACGTCGACGGCGACGGCCGCGACGACGTCGTCACCTTCGCGCACGGCAACACCGGCGACGTGTACGTGGCGCTGTCGAACGGCACCAGCTTCGGCGGCGGCCAGAAGTGGCACGAGTGGTTCGCCCCCGGCGCGGAGATCGGCGCGGTCGGCGACGTCAACGGCGACGGCCGCGCCGACATCGTCGCCTTCACCCACAACGCGGCCGGCGACGTGTACGTGGCGCTGTCCACCGGGTCCTCGTTCGCCGGCACCGCCGTGAAGTGGCACGAGTACTTCTCGATCGCCGGCGAGTACCCGGCCCTGGGCGACGTCGACGGCGACGGCCGCGACGACATCATCACCTTCACCCAGGGCCCCGCCACCGCCTCCGACGTCATCGTCGCCCTCTCCACCGGCACCGCCTTCGGCGCGCCCCAGAAGTGGCACGACCTGTTCGCCGTCGGCGCCGAACTCCCCCGCGTCGGCGACATCAACGGCGACGGGCGCGACGACATCGTCACCTTCACCTGCAACACCAACGCCGACGTCTACGCCGCCACCTCCACCGGCACGTCGTTCGCCGGCACCACCGTCAAGTGGCACGACTTCTTCTGCCTCGCCGGCGAGTTCCCCTACCTCGCCGACGTCAACGGCGACGGCAAGGACGACATCGTCGTGTTCACCAAGGGGGCCACCAACGACGTCCACGTCGGACTCTCCACCGGCACCACCTTCGGCGCCAGCGCCAAGTGGCACGACTTCTTCGGCCTGAACGGCGAGACCACCCTGTGACCCGCGGACGGGAGACCACCATGAGACCCGACAGACTCTCCTGGCGCGGGGGTGCCGCCGTTGTCCTCGCGGCGGCGCTGCTGAGCCCCGTCGCGCCGGCCGTCGCCGCGCCGGCCAGGCCCGCCGCCGGTCCGCTCGACACGGCCTTCACCCGGGCGGCCGGCGAGTTCGACGTACCCAGGGACCTGCTGGTCGCCGTCGGCTACGGCGAGACCCGGCTCGACGGGCACGAGGGGCAGCCCAGCCAGGCCAACGGCTACGGCGTCATGCACCTGGTCAGCAACCCCCGCCAGCGCACGCTGGAACGGGCGGCCGAACTGACCGGGCAACCGGTGACCGCCCTGAAGTCGGTGACCTCGGCCAACATCAGGGGCGGCGCGGCCCTCCTGCGGGACCTCGCCGACGCCGAGCGGCTCACGGCCGCCGACCGGGACCGGATCTCCGCCTGGTATCCCGTGGTGGCGCGGTACGCGCACGCCGCCGACGACGCGACGGCCCGCCTGTACGCCGACCACGTCTACCACCTCCTGCGGGCCGGCATCAGCGCGCCCTCCGTGCGGGTCACGCCCCAGCGGGTGCAACCGGAACTCGGCCGGTACGCCCGCGTCGCCCCCGCCGGGGCGGCGGCACCGGGGGCTCTCGCCGCGGCGGTGCCCGAGTACGCGCCGGCCCGGTGGATCTCGGCGTACGGCGGCAACTACGCGGCGGGTCGCTCCTCGCGGATCACCACTGTCGTGGTGCACGTGACCCAGGGCTCGTACGCCGGCACGGTGAGCTGGTTCCAGAACCCGTCGGCGGGAGTGAGCGCCCACTACGTGGTGAAGTCGAGCAACGGCGAGATCACCCAGATGGTGCGCGAGGGCGACACCGCCTACCACGCGCGGTCGGCCAACCCGTACTCGGTGGGCATCGAACACGAGGGCTTCGTCGACAACCCGAGCTGGTTCACCGAGTCCATGTACCGCTCGTCGGCCGCGCTGACCCGCTATCTCTGCGACAAGTACGGCCTGCCGAAGAACCGTACCGCGATCAAGGGGCACCACGAGCTGCCGGGCAACGACCACACCGACCCGGGTCCGCACTGGAACTGGAACCACTACATCTCCCTGGTCAACGCGGGTGGCGGGTCCGGTGGCCGGTATCTGGCGGGTTCGCCCACGGACTTCACCGGCGACGGACGCGACGACATCGTCACCTTCACCCACGGCACCCTCAACGACGTCTACGTCTCCACCTCCACCGGCACCACCTTCGCCGGCACCTCCAACAAATGGAACG